>NZ_JBWKAW010000003.1:0-154592 GCF_056437345.1 Kitasatospora sp. NPDC042419 | reverse complement strand
GCGGTCCGGGCGTGGACGGTCCGGGCTCTCGGTCCGGCGGTCCGGGCGTGGACGGTCCGGGCTCTCGGTCCGGCGGTCCGGGCGTGGACGGTCCGGGCTCTCGGTCCGGCGGTTCCGACCCGGAGGAGATGTTGCGGATCGGCCGTGAAGCCGCAGCGAGGGCCGGACGGATCACCCGCGCAGTCGTGGCCACCGCCATTCGCGAGAGCGGGTTGCCTGTGTCCAACCAGGTGGCCGGCGAACTCGTCCAGCAGCTGCGCAGCGACAAACCCCCGCCACCGCATCGGTGACCGCGGACCCCACAGCCTCATCAACCCCACCCCAACCCCCTGGAGACACCTCATGAGCAACGCCGTCCTCGCCGACACCGACCTCGTCGCCGACTTCCTGACCGTTCTCGCCAGCCGCGGCCACCTCCACAGCGCCACGCCGGCGGGCGACGGCCGTTGGACCGTCCGCCGTACGGCCAACAGCCAGGCCCAGCAGCTCACCAGCGACCAGGTGGAGGAGCTGGTGATGGACCACCTGGCCGTCGCGTTCGCTGCTCGGGGCCTGGCCAACGACGACTTCTAGCGGCCCCACCATGGGCCGACACCGCTGGCCCGAGCACGACGAAGCCCTCGCCCGGACGGGTTGCCACCTACGGCGGAGCGAGCTAGTGCCGTGGACCGTCCTATCGGACGGTCCACGGCGCACGCCCCGCCCAAGGGGGCGGGGAAGCCGAAGCCGGGCCGAGCGGGGGCGCTCGACTCGACTTCGACTCGCCGAAGCCAGGGGGCATCGGCAAACAGGACCAACTGACAGGAAGACCACCGATGACAGCCGCTGCCGACGACGAGCCGAGCACCGTTCGCCGCCCGCGCCGCCGCTTCCACGAGCCGCAGCAGCGCCAGCGCAAGCTGACCGTCCGTCTGAGCCTGTCCGAAGAGTCCGAGATCAAGAGCGCCGCCGTCGAGCGCGCGCAGACCGCCGCCCGCTTCGTCGCCGCCGCAGCACTCGCCGCTGCCCGCCGCAGCACCGTCCTCGACCCCGACGACCGTCTCGACCGATCGCTCGACGAGCTCGCCGCCGCGCGCCGGCAGACCGCCCGCGTCGGCAACAACTTGAACCAGATCGCCCGCGAGCTGAACTCCGGCGGCCTGCCGAACCCGGCCGACCTGGTCGCCGCCCTCGCCGCCGTACGCACGACGGTCACCGCCATCGACACCGCCTCGGCCAAGCTCCTGAAGGACCGCTGACCGCATGGTGCCGAACATCGTCATGGGCTCGAAGACCTACGGACTGCTCGCCTACCTCTACGGGCCGGGCCGCCGCGACGAGCACACCGATCCGCACCTGGTCGCCTCCTTCGACGGCTTCGCCCCCGACCCCGGCCGAGACGCAGACGCCTCGCTCAAGCAGCTGCAGTCCGTGCTCGACATGCGGGTCGACCAGCTCGGCCGCGCCCGCAGGCCCGCCCAGCACGTCTGGCACTGCTCGGTGCGCACCGCCCCGGACGACCGGCTCCTGACCGAGGAGGAGTGGGCCGAGGTCGCCCGCCGGGTCGTCGCCGCCACCGGCATAGCCGCGGACGGCGATCCGGAGGGCTGTCGGTGGGTGGCGGTCCGTCACGCCGCCGACCACATCCACATCGTCGCCACCACGGTCCGCGGGAACCTCACCCAGGCCCGCCTGCGCAAGGACTATCCCCGGGCCCAGGCCGAATGCCGCAAGATCGAGAAGGAGTGGGGGCTGCGGCAGCTCAACCCCGGCGACGGCACAGCGGCCAAGGAACCGACGAACCGCGAGAAGCACAAGGCCCAACGCCTGGGCGAGGAGGACACGAGCCGCCAGCGGCTGCGCGACGCCGTCCGCCAGGCGCTGGCCGGCGCACGCGGCGAGGAGGAGTTCTTCGCCCGGCTGGAGGCCACAGGCGTGCTGGTCAACCGGAAGACCGGGCCGTCCGGCGACACCCTCGGATACAGCGTCGCCCTGGTCGGCGAGCGCGACAGCGCGGGAGAGCCGGTGTTCTTCGGCGGGTACCGGCTCGCCCCGGACCTGACGCTGCCCAGGATCCGCCGCCGCCTCCAGGTGCCGCTCGACGACCGCACGGCCGACGACCAGAGCACCGCCCCGGCGGGCGGCGGACGGACGCCCACCGGACGCCGCTCCCCGGCCGCGACCGCGCGACTGCGGGCGGCCGACGCGGCCGCCGACGCCCTCGACGTGCTCGACGGCGAGACACCGGCCGATGCCGCCGCGGTGACCGAGGCGACCGGAGAGGTCCTCGACGCGCTCGCCGCCACCGCCCTGCCCGGGCAGAAACAGCAACTGCTCGCCGCCGCCCGCGCCTTCGAGCGGGCCTCCCGGTCGCACGTGCGCGCGGCCAACTCCTCCGCCCGCTCGGTGCGCAGCGCCGCCCGCGCCGTGCTGTCCGGCGGCTACAGCGGCAACCGAGGTCCGGACGGCTCGGCCGCGGCCACCCTGCTGTCGGTGCTGGTCCTGCTCGTCATCGCCGCCGGCCGGTGGCACGCCGAGCGCGGCCACCTCCAGCAGGCCGCCGCCGCACGGCAGACGGCCGACCACCTGCGCGCCGCCTACCGGCAGGCCGCTGCCCGGCCGATGGCCGTCCTGCAGGAACGCGGCCGGGCCCTGCCGCCCCGGGTGCGCGAGCGCCAGGAACAAGCCGTTCGCCGGGCGGTGCCGGGCGAGGGCGCGCACCGCCTGCTGGCCGCGCCGGAGTTCGACGCGCTCGCCGCCGCGCTCGCCGAGGCCGAGGCGGCCGGGCACGACCCGAAGACGCTGCTGGAGCGTGCCCGCTCATGGCGGGAGCTGGACAGCGCCGACTCGGAGACCGCGGTGCTCACCTGGCGGGTGCGGCACATCGCCAAGCTGCCCCACCCCGCCGGCGCAGACGGAGCCCGGCCCGGCCCGGTCGGCGCCCGCACGGCGCCCGCCGCCCCCGCCGACCCTCGACGGCGCCGCTGACCCGGCCGCCGACGGACGCCACCAGGGCTCCGTCGGCGGCCGATCCACCACCCCCGGCCCGGCCGCCCAGCCCTGTGGCCAGTTCCCCGACGACACCCGACCAGGAAGCGGACTTATGCCCGACGACACCGACCTCTACATCGACCACGCCGACCTGCGCAGCGAAGACTTCACCGCGTTCGAGAAGCTGCTCGCCGCCCACCGCGACCGCATCCCCTGGACGGACCCCGACTGGGAATCGGTCATGTTCGCCGGCCACGTCAGCGACGGAAAGTGGCACGAGCCGAACGCCCTGTTCACGCCGTCGCGCCGTTCCTTCGCGTGGGCGGCGTCGGCCGGGGCGAAGTCCGCGCTGGTGTACTTCGACGAGGACGGCCGGGCCCTGCCCGACCGGCCCCGCGGCCCGGCACCCGATTCCCCGCTCGCCACCCATCTGACCGATCGCCTGCCGACCTGGTCCGCCGAACCGTGCCATCTCGCCCCCGGCCGCGATCTCGCCGACCTCCAGGACCAGACCTGGGGTTGGAGGGCGCCGTGGACCACCACGGTCGCCCCGCACGACGCCGCCCTCCTCACCGGACCGGGCGGCGAACGGCTCCTCGCCGTGCAGATGGGCGAGGACTCCCCGCTCACCGTGGGAGCCGCGGTCCCCGAAGGCCTGGGCGGGTACAACCTCGGCTCCGTCCGGCGCCCCGGCACCGTGTCCGTCCCCTCGGGCGCGACCCCGACCGCCCTTTCCGCCGCGATCAACGACACCCTCGCACCGCAGTACCGGCGGGCGCTGTGGGAGGCCCGGACCGTCGTGCTGGGCTTCGCCGCCGAGGACATCCGGGACCTGGGCGCCACCCGCACCCGGGGACTGTGGAGCCACGTCGAGGTCCTTCTGGCCAACGGACCACACCTGCTCGCCGGCATCCGGGCCGCCACCGTCGCCGACGACCACCTCGACCCGGCCGTCGGACCGCAGCTGCCAACACTGCACACCACGGCGGACGCTCTCACCCGCCTCCAGGAGATCCGGACCACCTGGGAGGAGGCCACGCCCCCCGGGACCGGCGCCGAGTCCGCCCCGGAGCGGCGCCGCCTCGAAGAGCTGCGCGACCACCAGGCCAGGCCCTACGCCCTGCAGCTCGCGAACGGACCGCTGCCGGACCTGGCCGCGCACGTCACCGCGAGGATCGGCGCACCCGTCCCGGACCCGGACGCGACAGCCAGGGCGGCGCGCGCCCGCTCCACCCGCAGCCCCGCCCCCACCTCCCCGCCGACCGGGGCCGCCCCGGCCACCACGCCGCAACCCGGCCCACGGCGCCCCACCCGCTGAACCGCTACGCGCCGACAGCGCGCACCGCCCACCACCAGGGCGAGGCCCACACGCCGCCACCGACCAGCCCGGTCACCCCCGCCGGACCACGACGGCGCCGAGGACCCGGCCACCGACGGCTTCGCCGGCCTCCGGCCCACCACCCCACCGCGCCCGACCAGGGAGACCGCCTTGCCCCGTCCGACCGCCGCAACCCGCCGCTACCGCCCAGCCGGCGCGGCCGAGCGCGACTGGCTGCTGCGCTGCTACCTCCTGCGCGCCACCGACTCCCTCGCCGCAGCCGTCGTGATGTACGCCGTGCCGCTGCTCGTCCTCACCCTCACCCACTCCCCAGCCTGGGCCGGGCTCGCGTTCCTCCTGGAGTGGCTGCCGCGCCTGCTCGCCATCGCGGGCGCGGGCCCGATCATCGACCGCCGAAGCCCGCGCGTCGCCGTCCTGACGACCAGCCTGCTGCGGGCGGGCGCCGCCCTCGCCACCATCGCCGGCCTGGCCGCCGGAGCAGGCCCCTGGCTGGTGCTGGCCTTCGGCGTCACCGCGGGCATGCTGGCCGAGGCGAGCTTCCTGGCGAACGAGGCCGTCGGCGCCGAGGCCAGCCGCCGCGCCAGCGACCGCGCCCACCGGGTGCAGGCCGTCCTCACCGGCACCGACCAGGCCGCGCTCCTGATCGGCCCGCTGATCGGCGGATTTCTCCTGCTTGCCGGACCCGCCCTGCTGCTGGCCGCCGTCGCCGTCCTGTCCACCGTCACCGCGACCGTCGCCGCCACCGTGCGCACCCACCACCCGCGCCTGCACCTCGTCACCGCCGAACCCGCGGCCCGGCACCCGCTCGCCGCCCTCGCCACCGGCCTCGGCACCCTGCGCCGCGCCCCTGCGCTGGCCTGGCTGGTCGGCGCGCTCGCCTGCGTCAACCTCGCCAGCGGGCTCCTGCAGGTGTCCGCACCGATCACCGTCACCCGCACCCTGGACCACACCAGCGCGGCAGTCGGCCTGGTGTGGAGCATCGCCGCCGCCCTCTCGCTGGCCGCCGTCGCCACCGCCCACCGCGCCATCGACCGGTGGGGCCTGCTCGCCGTCGGCACCGCCTCGGCCGCCGCCATGTGCGCCGCCACCATCGCCAGCGCCCTCGCACCCAACCTGGCCCTCTACACCACCACCGTCGCACTGCTGATGGCCGGCGAGGGCGCGGTCACCGTCGTCCTGCGCACCGCCCGCACCCGGCTCATCCCCGAACGGGACTTCGCCGCCACACTCGCCACCACCGTCCTGCTCATCCTCGCCCCGCTCCCACTGGCCGGGCTGCTGGTCGCGCTCTGGCCCGCCGACCACCTGCGCGTGCTCATCGCGACCGCCGGACTGGTCGTCGCGGCCGGCACCTGGGCCTGCTTCCGGGGACTTCGCGCCCACCGCACCGCCTGGGAGCACCACGACGACGCCGAACAGCACCTGAAGGCCGCCTGACCAGCACAGCCTCCAGGCCAACCCGTACGCCGACCCTCGGAGCGACACATCACCCACACCCCCACCGACCACGGCTACGAGCGCACCCGCGCCCTCGGCGTCTGGTACGACACCATCGACGACGCCCCCGGCGACGACCACCGCGCCTCCCACCCCTCCCGGACCCGGCAGTGGACCGCCGCCTGGGAGCACGTCAGCACCGAGCAGATCGACGCCCACCGCCACCTGCACGTCACCGACCTCGACGCCGCCGTCACCGAGACCGTGCCGTACTTCCTCGTCGGCGCCGACGGCTGCCCGTACTGGACCAGCCAGGAAGTCGACGCGGGGGTTGCACCCGTGTGGCCCGGGCCCGTCCTGTACTCCGGCAGTCCCCACGGCCAGTACGGCGGTGCCGGAGCCGCCACCGACCGGACGGCCGCGGTGGCCGCCCGCGCGGGCCTCGACCTCGCCGCGGAGCTCGGCGCCCGCGCCGTCGTCTACCCCGGTCTCGACACTGACCAGGCGAAGCGGCTCGCCGCCGCCGGTCGGCGCCAGGGCACCGCGCACGTCCTCGACCTGGCCACCGACGTCGCCCACGTCCGCGACCTCGACCCCGGCGTGGGGCTCGACCACTGGTGGGCGAACACCCCCGCCAGCCACCGGCGGGACATCCGCCGCCAGTGGCGGCGCGGCACCGAGGCCGGACTCGCACTCCATCCTCTGGCCGGGAAGCGGATGCTGCCCCACCTGGAGGAGTTCACCCGACTCGCCGTCGGCACCGCCGAGCGCCACGGCTGCCCGCTGTACGGCCGGGACATGTTCGAGCGCCTTGCCGAGGTGCCAGGGGCCGTCCTCCTCGCTGCCCGCACCGACGGCCACCTCGTCGGCGGCCTGTACAGCTGGCTCCACGACGACCGCCTGTACCTCTGGGCGTCCGGCATCGACTACCAGCACCCCCTCGGCCGCCTGGCCTACACCTGGCTGATGACCGAGGCACCCCGCTGGGCCCTGGAGCAGGGCGCCCGACACATCGACGCCGGGCGGGCCAACTACCAGGCGAAGAGACGCCTCGGGTACCAGCCGCACGTCCTGCGCACCGTCGTGCACCTGCCCGCCCACGACCCCGCCACCGCGAAGGCGCTCGCCGCCCTCTCCCGCAGCCTCGGCGAACAGGCCTTGCACCACCATCCCACCCTGCCCTGGTGACACCTGCCCCGTCCCCGCCCGCCTTCGGAAGGACCCCTCCTGACCAGCACCATCCCCACGCTCCTGCTCGTATCCGCCGGCGACGAGCAGTACAGGCGCTACGCGCTGGAGCAGATCGCCGAGCACCACCGAGTCGTCCTCCTCACCCCGGTGGAGCCGACCTGGGAAGCGCCCTACATCCACGGCCACGAAGTCGCCGACACCACGGACCCGGA
The DNA here is from genome assembly GCF_056437345.1 of Kitasatospora sp. NPDC042419. Lineage (NCBI taxonomy): Bacteria > Bacillati > Actinomycetota > Actinomycetes > Kitasatosporales > Streptomycetaceae > Kitasatospora > Kitasatospora sp. NPDC042419. Next base: position 147,443 of record NZ_JBWKAW010000003.1, on the reverse strand, counting down.
CGCGAGCCTCGCCGCAGCCGAGCGCCTGGCCGCCGACCACCGCATCGACGGCGTCCTGACCTGGGACGAGTTCGCCCAGCACACCGCAGCCCACCTCGCCTGCCGGTTCGCCACGTTCGGGAACTCCACCGCCACCGCCCACGCCTGCCGCGACAAGGCGGTCGGCCGCGCCGCGTTCGCCGCCTTCAACGTCCCCTCCGCCGCCAGCGTCCGCGCCGACACCCTCGAACAGGCCCGCGCCGCCGCGGCCGGCATCGGGTACCCCGTCGTCCTCAAGCCCGCCGCCGCGGCCGGAAGCATCGGCGTCAGTCTCGCCGCCACCCCCAAGGACCTCCGGACGGCGTTCGACCTCGCCTCCCGGGCGGCGGGCGACCACGAGGACACCACCGGCCGCTGCGGAGTCCTGGTCGAGGAGTACCTCGACGGCCCGGAGATCAGCGTCGAGTGCGTCACCGTCCGCGGAGTGACCACCCCGGTCGCCGTCACCCGCAAGCGCCTCGGCCCGCCCCCCTACTTCGAGGAGACCGGCCACAGCGTCGAAGCCGGCGACCCGCTCCTCGCCGTCGTCGGGCCCGTCGCCGTCCAGGCACTCCACGCGGTCGGCTTCGCCAACGGCGTCTCCCACGTCGAGATGCGCCTGACCGACCGCGGCGGCCCGCGCCTGATCGAAGTGAACGGCAGGCTCGGCGGTGACCTGATCCCGCACCTCGTCCGCGAGGCCACCGGCATCGACCTGCCGCTCGCCGCCGCCGATATCGCGCTCGGCCTGCGCCCCGACGTGACCCCCACCCGCCGCCGGGCCGCCGCCATCCACATGGCCTACGCCCCGGCGGACGGCCGACTCACCCGGGCCGCCGCCCACCCGGCACTACTTCACCAGCACTGGCTGGAACGCCTGGTGTGGGAGCACCGGACCGGTGACCAGGTCCTCCTCCCGCCCGCGGGCAACCTCGGCACCGCCCGTGTCGCTCACCTCGTTGCCACTGCCGCCACCGCCGAGATCTGCCTCCAGCACCTCGCAGACGCCGCACGCCACCTCGACATCACCATCGACTGACAACAAACAAGGCCCGGGGCCGCGCACACTGTGCGCGGCCCCGGGCCTTCGTCGTAGCGGGGACAGGATTTGAACCTGCGACCTCTGGGTTATGAGCCCAGCGAGCTACCGAGCTGCTCCACCCCGCGTCGGTGAACCCGACTGTACGCCACCCCGGGCTACGGGAGAAACGCGATACTCCGCCCAGGAAAACCCGTGCACCACAGCGACTGGCGCGCCACCAGGCCCCATGAGCGAACTCCCGGACGACTGGTCCCCGGCTGACAAGCCGCTTGCCATCGCCGTCTCCGAAGCGACCTGGTGGAACGCCACCGTCGCGCTGACGGTGCGCCGCATGCACGAATAGCCCACCCAGGTCCCTGGATTCGACTCCCAGTAGATCGACGCCCGCACGCTCGCGACGGCCCTGCGCAACGTGCTGGCGGCTGCCACCCTCCAGAAGGACGGACTTCAGCGCGTCTGCATGGCGCTCGGCCAGCAGACCGAGAGCTCCCCATCACGCCACCACCTCGCCGCCCGTGTCGTCGCCGCCCTCACCTCCGCCGGGCTCTCCCTAGGCCAACGACGTGACCGACCGCCTCGCTGGAACGAGAGCCTTCTCGTCCGACGACCCTGACCGGCATCCAGGTGATGCGGATCACCTCGCGAAATTGGACAAAAGTGGAAGAAGATTCGCTCTCTGGGCATTTCACCCTATACATCACGAGAGTTGGGGGCTCCTTGACCACGTCCGACGCCGGCGACGACCGCTACACCCACTTCCGCTTCGGCCACGAGCCGCAGCCGTCCGAGTCTGCCCCCGCCACCCTCGCCGTCCCCCACCCCGGCCCGCTGAACCCCCGTGGGATCCTCATCACCTGCGCCAACTGCGGCGGCGAACGCGACTGGCTCCTCATCCACGTCCACCCCGACCTCGTGTTCGTCCGGTGCCGCTGCGCGCACGAGTGGCGCGAGCGGGACCTGGAGGCCGCGGACGTCGAGGGCTCGCGTGACGAGAGTGGCGACGAGCAGGAGTGGGAGTCGTTCGAGGACATGTACGCCGCGCTCGGGTTCGACGGACTTTTCCGAGGTGCGTATCTCGCCTAACGGGCGGTGCTGCTCCTGGCTGTCCGTTAGGCAGGACCGGCGTCTGCTGCCGTCCTGCCTGTACCGCCGAAGGGCAACCCGGCTCGTCATGGGGGCCAGAAGGACCTGTCGGCCCTCTTCGTGACAGCCCCGGTGCAGTCTGCGGATCTTGGACCAAGACCCTTTCTTGGTTCGATCCTTTGGGTATCGCCAGACCACGCCAGGGGCGGGGAGCCTTTGAAGCACGGGCTCCCCCGCTCCTGGCGGCCGGTGCCCCACCGGCGATACCGTCGGGCCATCCACTGGCCCGACGGGGCCCCGACGTCCGGAGAACACGGGCTTGACCACCTGGCTTGACCCCTGGATGCGGACGCTGATCATCGGCGTCCTCACCGTGCTCGTCACCACCTTCGCCGTCTCCCGATTCAGCCCCCGCCTCGAAGCCCGGGCGGTCCGGATCAAAGCGGCGTGGGCCGACCGGGACACCTTCACCAGCCACGTCCTCACCGTCATCGGCGCGACCGCCCGTCTCTGCGGTACCCCCGTGGGCGATACCCCGGAGCCGCTGCGCGGTCGGATCATGGCCGAGCGCGCGCGCTGGTCGATGCAGGTCGAGGAATCGACGATCTACCTGGTCGACAACGCCGAGCGGTACGCGCTGACCTATCCCAGCCCACTCAACCTCCCGGGCCTCCTTGTCGGAGCGTCCGTCCGAGCGCGCGGCTTGTGGCTCTCCGAGCTGCCGGAGGACGAGCGGGCCCGCGAGGTCAGCGAGGTGTACCAGTTGGTGCACGGGATCTTCCTCGGCACCAGGCGTCACCGCGTCCGCCACCTGGCAGAAAACCGGCAACGCCTATTCGCGCTCCTGAACCCGATTCCGTCAAGCGACGATTCCGGAGAGGCCGTTCCGGCAGCCTGATGAGACATCCATCGCCGAACTCCCGTTCGTCTCGCCAGTTCGCCGCTCTACGGCACAATGCCTAGCGTAGAGAGGACGTGCCGTCAGGTGACAGCGTCCGACGATCCGACGACCCGCGGGGCCGGTGATGACCCTCGGCCGTCCGGAGCTGAAGGTCTTCACCAGCGCCCCTGGGCTTCCAGGCCCCCGCTCTCACCGGCGTGGTCGGCATGTGGGGCGGGGAGCCACGCCGGTAGCGGTGTCCGGCCTCGCGGTGCTCGGCGTCACCGCCCGCCAGACGGCGTCCGGGCTTCGCTCGGAGCAGATGGGCGGATCCCCAGTCGGCTTCCTCCTGCGCGCCGAGCGCCACCTCAAGCCGAGCACCCTGGTGCGCCGCATCGGACGCACGGCGCACCGAGCGTTCGGCACCGGCATCTGAGGCGAGCGCGACGAGAGGGCCGGACCTGGACGGCCACGGGAACAAACACGCAGGGCCCGCACCCACGGTGCGGGCCCTGCGTGTTCTGACTTCCGGTCAGCGGGAGGTGTAACGGACTACGCCGTCGACGGAGTCGGCCGGAGCGACGAGGCCGGCCTGGGAGAGACGGTGCAGGCTCAGGTGGACCGGGCCACGGCGGCGGCCCAGGTGGCGGGCGAGGGCACCGGCGCCGCAGGGGCCGTCGAGGAGGCGAAGACGGTGCAGGACATCGGCGTCGGTGACCTTGTCCCAGCACGACGAGGCGAATCGGAGGCTGAAGACGGCGAGGGCCATGACCGTCCACTGCCCGGACGCGACATGGTGGTACCGGACGGCGTCGTACATCACGACGGCGGCGCAGGCGACGGCGGTCGTGGCGCTTGTGCAGACCCAGGTGAGCACGGCTGCCCTGACGGCGAAGTTGTACGGGCGGGGGCGGGTGGAGGACTTCACGGCGACTCCGGATCGGCGAGGGAGCGGTCGGCGCGGGAGCGGTCGGAGCGGGAGGACGGGGCGGGCGATCCCCGGTCCCGGCACCGCTAGTCTGACGGGCCGCGCTGCTGCGGCATCCGGGCGGTGGTTGTCGCGGCGACCACGGCGCTCTGGAGCCGCCGGAGCTTGATCTGGAGGGCGATCTGCTGGCCGCAGGTCAGGCTGAGCGCGAAGGCCAGGAGCCCGAGGTCGAGGACCGCGCAGACGGCTGCGGTGGCGGCCGTGGAGACGGTGCCGACGACTGCCAGGTAGCGGACGGAGGCGAAGCGGAGGACGAGGTCGGCCCCGGGTGCGGTGGAACTGGAGGTGATGGCGGACTCCTTCGCGAGGCTCAGCGGGCGGGGCGGTCGTGCAGCGCCGTGATCAGGTCGATGACCAGCTCGACCGGGGCCTCGCGGTCGAAGGTCGCCTTCCAGCCGGGGGCGTGGGCCGTGCCGGTGACGGCGATGGTCCAGGTGTCGGCGTTCGGGTCGTCGGGGGCGTAGCCGAGGTAGACGCCGGTGTCGGGGCTGGCCGCATGGAGGCTGCCGCGCGGGTCGATGACCCAGCTCCAGCCTCGGGCCGCGAGGACGTCGGAGATCAGGTACGGGCTGCCGGGTCCGACCAGCCAGGTCCGGTGCTCGACCGGACCGCCCGGCTTGAGGCCGGGAACGGTCGGGGCGGTGGTCGCCACGGTCACGTGGTTGCCTTCCTGTTTGCGGGGAGACATCCATGTTTCCTTGGGTTCAGGGGCTTTGCGTAGTCGATCGTGTCTGCCCCCGGCGAACACCAAGTGCGCATCGGGCGTGGGCAGTTGTCGCACTGCGGGGCGGCACGTGACGGCGCCCTCCGCCGGGTGCGGAGTGGGCCGAAAGCAGCGGTGGTTGTGGGCGGGCTGCGGTACAACGGGGGCTGGTCCGACCGAGGGAGGGGAACGCCTGATGCGAAGGGCGAGCAGCGTTCGTTACGGCCCGGGCGACAACTCGGCGCTGAGGTTCGCGCTGTGGGAGGCGTGGAAGCGCAAGTGCTACTTGTGCAGGAAACCGGTGGAGTTCGACAGCTGCCAGATCGACCACATCATCGCGAAGGATGTCTCCGACGGCCGACTGCGCCACCTCAAGGGGCACTTCGGCCTGCCGGACGGCTTCGACCTGCACGACCCGCACAACCTCGCGCCGATCTGCGCCCCCTGCAACGGGCCGGCCGGCAAGGCCAACACCACCTCCGACGCGCCGGTCGTCCTGATCCAGCTGGACAGGGCGGCCAAGTACCGTCCTGCCGTCGTCGCACGCGTGGAGGGGTTCGGCCGATCCGGCAAGGTCGCCGAACACCTGCTGCAGGTCATCACGACGGACCTGAGCCAACGGGAGGCCCGTGAGGAGTTCTTGGAACTCGCCCCCGCGGTCGTCCAGATCCTGGCGATGGCTGGCGGGTCGGCGGACCACCTGTCGTTCGAACGGCTGGAGATCGAGGTCGACACGTACGGCTCCGAGCAAGGAGTCAACGTCTCCCTCGACGAGCGGGGCCGGAGGGCCAAAGCTCTGCTCGCGGAAGTCTGCGAGGCAGATCTCGGCTCCGCCCTGCGGGGGCCCGTCGTACAACTGCTGCGCGAGGTCGACACACGCGTCGTGAAGGACCTGCAGTCCCTGCACGAGGACAACCCGTTCTGCGCCGGCCCGCCCGTGAGCGACTGGTTCGTCGTCGACGTGGAATCGCTCGACTTCCGGCGGGAAGGCCGGTTCGTGGAGTTCACCGTCCGCGGAGCCTTCGAGGGCAGCCTGTCGGCGTCCTTGACGCGCAGCGATTCACGGGGCGACGGGCTGGAGGATCTCCAAGGTGATGTGGTGGTCGCTGGCAGCTTCTCGACCTCGATGTTCTGGGACCTCGCCGCTGCGCTGTCCGGCCTCGAAGCGGGGGACTGCCTGATCGACGAGTGGAAGCTCGACACCTTCTCCCTGCTCTGATCAACCGGGACGGCAGCCCGGGCGGAGGGCGGTCCCCTGATCGGGGGGAGGCGAGAGTCGTCGGAGTACTGCGACCGAGTCCGTCGGCAGGACGCCCGGTTCACCTACCGCGAGAACGCCGGTCGGATCCCGCCGCGGACGAAGGCCGGGCCGGACTGGGCCGAGACGGAGGGTTGGGCCGAGCGGATCAAGGGGGAGCCGGCGTGGGCTGCCAGTGCACGGCTGCTGCCGCGTACGGGAGCGACCGGGGTCACGGTGGCGCACACCGGAACATGCCTGAGATCGCTGCCCTCGCGGCGGACCGGGGCCGGGTTCACGACGGCGCCGTAGAGGCCGACGACCAGGCGCGTCGGGGTGGCGGATGACGCGGTGATCCACCAGCGTTGCTCGTCCGTACCGCCGTTGACGATCCAGCGGGCGCTGGTTCCCGCCAGTTCGCTCGCGCGGTCCAGGTCGCCGGGGATGTGGTGAACCTCGGCGTAGCCGTCGGGGGACTGCGAGAATGCGTGGGGAAGCCGCTCGTCCTCGACGGTGCTCCAGCCCGCGGCGACCAGGGTCTCGCCGAAGGCGACCGGATGGTTGTCCGTCAGGTAGGCCGCAGGGCCCTCTGCGTGCACGCTGGCGAGAGCGCTGGCGAAGTCGGCCACGATCTCGGCCGGCGTGTGGTCGCTCATCGTGACGAGCCACGCGGCCTCTCCGTGGAACGGGTCGCCGGCCGCGGTGGCCTTCCACAGCGGGCCCGGCGTCTCGGGGAGGAACCCGAAGCGGATGCGCAGGTCGGGACTGGCGAGGTAGACGTTGGCGACGTCGTCGCCACCGTGGAGCCACCGGGCGGTGGCGAGGCGCTGCAACGCGGTGTCGGGCATACCCGCGCCGGGGGCGAGGTGGCGCGGGGCGACGTGGTACTCCCGCGAGGCGTTCAACGGGTGGTGCGGGGAGGACGGGTCGGGGGCCGGGGCGGTCAGGGGAGCCTCCTGGAGGGCGGTGTCGTCGGTGTGCTGGAGGCCGGCCGGGGAGAGGGAGCGGCGGTCGGCGGGCCGGCTGTTGCCCGCCTCGCTGTCGGGTGCGTGGCGAGGGCCCGCACGGAGGCGGCCTGGCGGTAGGCGCGGATCATGGTGGGTGTGTGGGAGGCCCACACGGTCATCTCGTGCCACACCTCCGCAGCGGTCTCCTCGCGCGACAGGGAGCGCTGGAGGTGCGAGTTGTCGCGAATGGTCGCGTGGGCCGAGACATAGGCGCCGAACAGCTCGCTCCTGCCGTGCTTCAGGAGGTCCGCCTGCGCGGGGGCTTCGGTCGCGGGACGAATGTGGAAGAGGAAGGCGGCACCGTACGTGAGGATCTGCGTGAAGTGCTGGTAGGCGGCGAGGTCGCGTTCGACGATGCGGGCGCCCCAGCCCTCGGTGTCGACGATGGCGCCGCTGTCGTCGCAGAACGAGTCGTTGACGGCGTCCCAGGCGTCCATGGCCTGCTGGATCCCTCGGGCGGCCTCTTCGACCACGGCGACGGCCACGGCGGCCTGGATGGCGCGGTACATGCTGGGGATTGCGGGTCTCCTTGTCGCTCAACGGGTCCGGTGTCGCGCTTTGGGCGGAGGGCTACCGGCTGCGGTGGTGGCCACGGCGGGGCGCGGCGGTGGTGCCTTGCTGCGCAGGGCTGCGGCAGCGGAGCGGGCCGGTTCGGGCGGTGCGAGCGCGGTGACGACCGCGTAGGGCCAGTGGTGCGGGGGCACGTCCTCGGGGAAGCGGACCAGTGGCTCGGGGGCGGCGACGGCCTGGTACATCGCCGCGACGATCCGGGGCGGGGTCGTGGGCGAGAACCGGGCCGTCCAGTTGCGAGGGCTGTCTCCGGGACCGCCGTGAAGGCTGTATCCGGCCTCCTGGTCGGAGGGGCCGGAGGCGGTGGAACGCACCACGAGGCAGGCGAGGGAGTCCGGGGCTTCGTGGATCCAGGAGGAGCCGGCGGCGTGGGAGAGCCGCCAACCCGGCAGGGGTTCCAAGGCGTCGGGGGCGATGGTGCAGGGGCGTGGCCGGCCGTGGTGACCGGCCGGTTCGTCGCGCACGGCGGTGGCCACAGCGGTCAGGACGGGCAGGAGGATCTCGCCCGGGGTGTTGCGGCTGATGGCCGCGTTCCACAGCGGGCTGTGATCGTCGGCGGTCACCTCGATGGTCAGGGCCGGACCGCGGGTGGCCCACCGGAAGTCGAAGACCCGCGCGGTCGAGCACGGGCTCCGGGCATCCTCGCCGCGGTTCTGCAGAGCCAGGGACCAGCCGTACTGCTCCCGCAGATGCCGCAGCTGCTGGTGGTAGTTCGAGTTCCAGCCTGCGACGTAGCGGGGCGCGACCGCCACGCGGCGATCCCGCTGCTGATCGTCACCGCTCACCGGGCGTTGCCTCGCGGTGCCGCAGGGGGGAGCGGTGGCGGGCGGTGCCGCGCCAGGATGGACGGCCGGGACTGGCCGGGCCGGGGATGCGAGCGCCGCCCGCGCGCGAACGGAGGTGCTGGTCCTGGGCCGGTCCCCGTCGCCGGGATCCGGCACCGGCAGGGCGTGGTCGGCGAGGCGGTACGCGTTGTCCAGGATGTCGGCCTGGGAAATGGCCTCGCGCAGGACTTCGCGGGCGGCTGCACGTCCGTAGGTGTAGATGTCGGGGGCAGGGCTTGGACCGGGCGCCGGTGGCGAGTGCAGGGTGGCCTCCGGGGAGAGCGGGATGTTGGAGTTTTTGTCAGCGCCCCGGGCGGCGGGCGGTGCGGTCGGGCGTCGGCGATGAGAGAACGGCCGTGGTGGACGCCCGGGGGGCTGCGGAGACCGGGGCGGTGCTGCGGCTTCGGGCGGCCAGGGTGGCCGGGGAGCGCGCGGTGGCGGGTGGGCCGATGTGCACGGCGCCGAGGAACTGGGCGGGGATCCGGTCGGGACGGCGGACGACCGGGTCCGGGTCGGTGACGGCGAGCGCCGCGGCCCGTACGAGGTGCAGGGGTGTCAGCGAGGACAGGCCGATACGCCAGTGGTGGCCCGGCGCACCGGTGACATCGATGGACGCTCCCCAGTGGGTGGTGTGCGCCAGAGCGTCGGAGACGGTGGTCGCGGGCGTGAGGAGGCCGTGGGTGATCCGGGCGGTGGCGTGCCCGTCGGGCGCCACCAGATGCAGGTCGGCGTCGTCGGCGTGGGCGATCCACCCGGCCGCGGTCAGTGGTTCGATCGCGTCGCCGACGCTCATGCCGGGGCCGGGAACGAACGTGGCCTCGGTGCTGAGGTCGATGTCGGCGGTCAGCGAGTCGGTGAGGTCCCGCAGCCACGCGGTGGTGATCTCGGACGGCACGGCGCCGCTGAACTCCGTTGTCCAGGCCAGCCGGTGTCCCGGCCCCTGCGGGCCTGCGGACACCTTCAGGTCCTGGCCGGGAGCAGTAGTGACGAGTGCCCGTCCGCAGGAGCTCTCCACCCGCCCCGGCCGGGTCCGGTGCCACAGCGCGGAGGCTGCCGGAAGGGGTGCGGAGCCGGTGCCGGCGCCCGCCAGGCGGCGTGGCGAGACGAGAGCGCGGTGCGCGGTCCACAACGGTGCTGGGTCGGCCGAGACCCGAAGCCTGTGCGCGGTGGACAGTTCGTCGAGAGGCCGGACGGCTGGCCGCAGCAGAGTGGCGGCGGCGGTCTGCAGGAGGACAGCGGGGGTGCGGGAGCTGAAGGTGACGGTCCAGGTGCCCCGTTCGGCCGCGCCGGTCAGCACGGTGGGGGCGTCGTCGGAGCCGAGGGGGCGGGTGAGCGCACCGAGGCGGTCGGGGGCCAGCAGGACCTCGTGGCCGTCCCGGTGCTGCGGTGCCCAGCCGGCCCTGCCCAGGACGCCGAGTGCGGCGTCCTGGCCGGGCATGGCGTACAGGACCTCCTGGGGCTGGTGCTGCAGGGCGTGCGCGAGGGCGTAGAGGACCGCCGCGGCGATCTCGGACGGTGCATGGTCGTCGAACGTGGCCTTCCACCCGGATCGGGTCCAGTGGCGGCTCGGCACGGTGACGTCCCACTGACCCGTTGCCGGTCGCCAGGCGAGATGGGCCTGGCCGTCGGGGCTGGCGAGCAGGACCTCGTCGTCGTCCGTGGGTGGGGGGACGCGCCAGCCGAAGTGGGTGACGAGGTTGAGGCCGAAGTCGGGGGTGCCGCGGCCGGCCAGGTGGAGCGGGCGGACGAGAACATGGTCGGCGGGGGCAGTGGGCACGCGGGGCTTTCTGGTGATCGGCCCGGCGGTCAGCGGCCGGGCACGGAGGTGCGGGAAGCGGTTGCCGTGGGCCGCGCAGGGAGCGCGGCGGCTGCCGGGCTCGCCGAGAGGATCCGGGTGCGAGAGCGGGCGGCTCCGGGTCTCGGCGAGGGCGCAGGTTCGGCGAGGGACTCTGCGGCACGGCGGAGCACGGTGTACTGCTCGGCCGGGGAGCGGGCCGACAGCCGGCGCAGCTGGGCGGGGATACCGGGGTCGAACAGTGAACCGGCGTGAAGTCCTGCGGCGGACAGGAGGGCTTGCACGGCGGCGGCCTCGACCAGCGGTGCCATGTCGTAGTCGAGTTCGACACGGTCGCAGACGTACTCGCCGCCACCGGCCAGGGCCTGCGCCACGTCGTACGACTCGTCCGCGAGGCGTAGTTCGGCGACGAGCAGCAGGGTGCGCACGGCGTGGCGCAGGACGGGCGAGTCGGTGCGGTGACTGCTGAAGGGCAGGTCGGCAGTGGAGTCGATGCCTGCGAGCAGTTGCCGGATTGCCTGGTCGTATCGGGGCAGGAGGCGGTCGGTGACGGCGGAGGCCGCGCGGGCGGGGTCCGGGTCGACCGCGATGCCGTGGGGTGCCAGGTCCGCGTGGTCGTAGGCGGATCCGAGGGCCTCGGGCAGCAGAGCGGCGACGATGTACTGGCTGGTGTGCGGGTGGGGCCGGGGCAGGACGAGCAGCTCGCGCCCGCCGGGGCCGAGCAGGAGCCCGGCGCGGTCGTAGACGACGGTCTGAAGAGCCCAGGAGGCGTGGGCGAGGTCCCACAGCCTGGCGTGCACGTCGTTGCGGGCGTCGCTGGTGGTGAGCGGGGTGGCGGACGGTGTCCACCGGTCGGGCAGCCGGGACGCGAGTGCCTCCGTGAACGCGGCAAGGCTGTGCCGTCCGGGCGCTGCGGTGGGGGAAGTGGTCATGGTGTGGCCTTACGGGCTGATCGTGGCGACGGCGCGGGGTCAGCGGGTGCGGGTGCGGTCCGGGACCGGGGGCGCGGCGGGACGAAGGGTGGGCGCGGTGCTGACGACGGCCCCCGCGGCACTGCGGGAGCTGCCGCGGGAGGCTGCTGCGGCGCGGGCGCTCGGTGAGGTGCGCGGCTGCGGGAGCGGTGCGTCGGGGTCCTGGGTCCAGGTGCGGGCGGCTTCGACGGTGGGGAAGTGGCCTTCGCGCAGGGTGTACGTGTCGTCGTCGACCTGGCGCCGCTCGTGGAAGACCCGTACCGGCAGCTGCGGGTCGTCGGTGCGGGTGTCGGTGGCGATGACCCAGATGTCGTACGGCTCGGTGGTGTACGTGTAGTCGTCGTGGACGGTGAAGCGCTCGGAGCCGGTCTCGCGCAGCAGGTTCTCGATGCGCCGGGTCTCCCGGTCGGCGGGCCCGATGGGGGTGCGGGAGGTGAACCTGTCGGATTCGGCCCCGCGGTCGACGAGCCAGCCCTCGGCCATCGCCACCAGCGGGAAGGGGGCGGATTCGATGGTGAACACGCCTGCGGTCCGGTCGCGTTCGACGTGGACGGCCCGCAGGGACGCGAGGCCCGGGACGTCCTCCCACACGCTGGCGGTGTCGAACGCGACGTAGAAGCTGCTGCTCTGCTCGGCGGTGTGCTGGTCGGACAGGGTGATCAGTTCGGTGGCGATGACGCAGAGATAGTCGGCGGTGTGCTCGCTGGCCGAGTTGCCGGGTTCCAGGTCGCCGATGCCGAAGTCGGCTGCAGTGCTGCTGGGGTGCGTCGGGATGGCGGGGGTCTTCCGGTGGTGGTCGGTCAGCGCCGCCGGACGGGGGTCCGGGGCTGGTCAGTCGCGGAGCGGGGCGCTGCCGCCAGGGGGGCCGGCGCGGTGCGCCGGCCGCGGGCGAGGGCGGCGGAGCGTCTGGCGGTCGTGGCCGGCAGGTCCGCTGCCCGGCGCAGCCAGGCCAGGGCCTCCCAGGCGTCGTCGGCGCGGTGCAGGCGCACGGTGTAGGTGCCGGCCTGTTGGTCGCGGGTGATGCGGGCGGCCAGGACCCTGTGCGGGCCGGTGCCCAGGAAGTTGCTCGCGGCGAGGCCGTGCTCGTGCTCCTGGGCGAAGACGAGGTCGCTGGCGAGCAGGATCCGGGCGTTCGCAAGGTCGTCGACACCGGCCGCCTCCAGGCCCGCCAAGCCGAAGTCGGCCCCGCCGTGCTCGGGGCCGTTCACCGGCCGGTGCGTCGGGACTGAGCGGTCCCGGGAGCAGGGGAGCTGCTCGACGGCGGCAAGGGGTGGTCGGTGTTGGCCGGGGAGAGGCTCCGCGCAGTGGAGGCAGCCACCCGGTCGGCGGGGAAGTAGGTCCGGTGCCAGTCGCCGAGGACGGTGTGCAGGTCGGTCAGGTGCCCGAGGAACTCGACCAATGTCCGGTTGTCGGGCTGATCCCCGTCCCAATTCGTCCGGCTGAAGGTGTCCAGCAGGCGGGCGAAGCCGTGGGAAGCAGCCCTGAGCGGGCCCGGGATCCGCTGCATGGTGGAGACCGCGTCCAGGGCAGCCGGACGACCGGCGATCTCCAGCGCCCGCTCGAGGGTGATCCCGACATGATCCTGCGCGAGTTCGGGAGCGGTGGCGTAGGAGATTCGGAGGGCTGAGAGCCAGACCGGCCACAGCTCGCGGGCAGCCGTGGTCGTGGACTGCCGGCTGATGTCGTATTCACCGGTGTGGGCGAGCAGCCGTGCGTCCTGCAGCCGCTGCAGGTGCCGGCGGACTTCGGTGTCGTCCATGCTGTCCGTGGCGGGCGGGCCGGCGGCCCGGGCAGCGGGGTCCGCGTGATAGTTCACTGCGAGCAGGACCCGGACGGTGCCGGGCGGCGCCAGCAGCTGCAGGGCCTGCTGGGCGTGGTGAGTGGGCTTGCTGGCCAGGTGGGGTCTCCAAGGATCGGGCCGGGCGGAGGCAGGATGGGGCCGAAGCCGGGCCTCAGCGACCGGTTGCGGCGCCGGGCTCATCGGCTCCGTGCTGCTCGCGGTTCGACGGTCGGGGGCGGAGGGGAGGCGGCGGAGGGGCTTTCTGCCGCGGCGGTGGTGCGTGTGCGGGCGGCGACGGTCCGCGGACTCTCCCGCGCCGGGGCGGTCGTCGCCCGGTACAGGTCGAGCAGGGCGGTCAGGTGGCGGTGGCGGTCGGCACGTTGGGCCATGGCCGGGCCGAGGGCCGGGGAGACCGAATAGGCGGGCACGTCGCGCGGGTGGAACTCGCCGCTGGCGCCGAGGGCCACGACGTGGAGCTGGCTGCGCACGGCGTCCAGGGCCTGGAGCGAGAGGTGCGCGGCGGCCTGCACGTCCTTGTGTGCCTGGTCCAGCTCGGCGGCGGCCTCGGTGATCCGGCGCACGAGCTGTCCGGCGGCGCCGTCGGCGCCGTAGCCCGGAAGCGCGCGGATCCGGTCGACCCCGAGCTCCCGGAGGGCTCTGCCGGTTCCGATCTCGTGCCGCAGGAGCGGGCCCGGCGTATAGGCGACGGTATACGGGGTGTCCGGGTCGAGGACGGTCCGCAGGCGCTCCAGGCCTTCCAACCACTGCTCGCCGACCTCTCGCTGCCCGGCGCGGTTCCACGCGTCCATGTCGAACTGCACGGCGGCGAGCACGCGGTCCAGGGCCCGGGCCGCCATCGGACGCAGGCGCTGCGGCAGGTCGGGGACCGGCTGCGTCGGGCGGTAGCCGGAGGAGACAGCGTCCGCACCACCCGGGTAGTGGGCGGCGACGAGGAAGGCCGCCGCGATGGCCTCGTCCCGCAGGCGGTAGCCCTGGCCGCCGGCGAGGTAGCGGGTAAGACGCCCCTCGATGACGGTGTGCCGCTCTTCGGGGAGGGCGTGGTCGACCTCGTCGCCGAACTGCTCGGCGTGGTCGCTGTCGAACGGGCCGATGCCCCAGGTGCCCAACGGGTGGCTCCTCCTCGGTGTGGGCGGCGCGCGCTCAGCGGCGCACACCGCCGGTGCTGGTAGGTGCGGGCGGGCCGGAAGCCGGCAACCGCGAAGGCAGGTGGTCGGCGGCAGGTGCGGCGGGGGCGGCGCCGGTGCGCGACAGCGCGGCCTCGCGGCGCGCGTTGTCGGCAGCGGTGTCGGGGCGTTCGGCCGCCTCCCGGTAGAGGAAGACGGCCATGCCGAGCTGCTCGACGGCAAGGTGGTAGCGCGCGGCACGCGTCTCGATGTCGTTGCCGAGATTGCGCAGCAGGCCCCAGGACTCGACGTCGCGGTGGTCGCCGTTCAGGCTGCGGGTCACGCGTCTGACCACGAGGTCGGCAGCGCGGCGAAGTTCGTCGTCGGCATCGTCCACACGCTGTGCGTGACGTGCGAGGGCCCGTGCCAGGCTGCGCAGTTCACCGGGCTCGGGGTGGCGATCTTCCAGCCCGTAGGTGTCGATGCCCAGGCGTTCCAGGACGATGAGCCGGCCGGCGAAGGCGGGTCTGCCGTCGACCGGGCGGGCGGGCGCCGGGCCGCGGGTCGCAGCGGTGCTCATCGCCCCACCCTGGGGAACTGCTGGATGCCGGCCACCGGCACCAGGGCCGCGCGCTCCGCGGCGGCGACCGGGGAGGCCTGCTGACTGGCGGCACCGACGACCGCGGTATGGAGGCGGGTGCCAGCGGGGGTCAGGCGCAGCTTCTGCCCCTGGTAGAGGCTGGTGCGGGTGTCGGCCTCGACGAGCTTGCGCTTGATCAGGGCAGTGACCGAGACGGCGCTGACGGGCTCGGACGTCGTGACGCGCGCACTGCTGCGAAGGCTGCTCGTCTGGAGGTAGACCCGGCCCCGGGCGACGGCTTCCAGGGCCTTGCGCTGTGCCTCGTTGAGCCTGGCGCTGCGCTGCGTCGCCTCGGCGGTGCGGGCGGTGGCGGGCCCTTCAGGCTGGACAGGCGGAGCGGGCGGCCGGTCGGCAGCAAGGATCTTGTGGAGCTGGGTGAGGGCGTCCAGGTGCTGGTAGAGCTCGGCGCGCCGGGCGCAGAGCAGGTCGAGGGAGAGGGCGCTGCTGCCGATCAGGCCGTGGGCCTGCGGCAGGTCGACGTCGTGGCCGTCGATGACGCGTTGCATGTCGCGGCGGATGGAGGTGGCCAGGGTGACCATGTTGCGCTGGACGTGGTCGAGGCGGATGGCGGTGCTGCGGACCTTGCCGGCAAGGTGGCCGAGCGGGGTGTCCTCGTCGTCGTGCCAGCCGGGTATCGAGACCAGGCGGTCGACTCCGAGTGCCCGCATTGCCAGGGCGGTGCCAACCGCCGTGGGGTCTGCAGCCGGTACGGCGGGGGCAGGTTCGTCCGGCCGGGTCACGCGCACGCCCCGACACGCTCGGACACGACGGCCAGGCCGATCTCGACGGCCTCCTCCAGGGTGTCCACGAGCGGTGCGCCGTCGGTGGCGAGCCGCTGCGCGCTGTGCAGGCCGCCGGTGTGCAGCACGGGGAAGGCACCCACGGCGCGGGCTGCGACGGCGTCGTCGCAGCTGTCGCCGATCACGACCACCCCGGCCGGGTCGGTGTCGGGGCCGAGCGCGCGCAGGTGTGCTGCCAGCGCCGGCGCCTTGCTGGTGACCGAGGGGCCGTGGCGGCCGTCGATGCGGTCCATCAGCGCGCCGATGCCCACGCGGTGGACCTCGCGCTCCAGCCGGTCGTGCGGGGCGAGGGACAGCAGGGACTGGCCGATGCCTCGGGCACGCAGTTGCATCATCAACTGCCGTACGCCCGTGCGCAGCCGCACTGGGCGGGCGTCCAGCACCGCGAGGAACGCGGCGTCGTTGGACTGCCACTCGGCGTCGGTGATCGCGCGCCCCAGCAGCTCGTCGTAGAACGCGCGGATCGGCACACGGTGCTTGGCGCGGTAGTCCTCGACGGTGACGGGCCGGCCGCCGAGGGCCGGAAGAGTGGCGTTGAGCGCGGCGACGTGGTCGGCGACGTCGTCGCGTACCGTGCCGTTCCAGTCCCAGACGACGCGGACCGGTGAGGTGATGCGGTGGGTCAAGCGGACTTCTCCCGAGGGGTATCGGTGCTCGCGAGCAGGTCGGTGCGGGCGAGTAGGACGGCGGCGGCGAGGGCCGCGGCGAGGACTGGGACGGAGGCGACCGCGGTGGGGCCGTGTTCGGCGAGTCGGCTGGCGAGCGCGGTGCCCAGGGCCTGGCCGACGCCGATGACCGCGATCACCCAGGCGGCGGCCTCCGTGGCGGTGCCTGGTGGGGCGAGGCGGTCGGAGAGGATGAACGCGTTCGCCAGCAGCGGTGCGAGGTATAGGCCGGGGCATGCGCTCAGGGCGACCAGCGCGGTGGGCAGCGTGGTGAACGCCAGGGGCGCGAAGAGAATCGCGTACCCGCCTGCGGCGCAGAGCAGTTGTCGCGCGAGCGGCATCGACCAGGGCGAGCGGGCGTAGGCGAGGCCGCCGATCAGGCTGCCGACGGCGAGGGCGGCGGGCAGCAGTCCGGTGAGCCAGCCGCTGGCGTGCCGGTCGGCGAGGGCGACGCCCAGCACGTTGAACGCGCCCAGGTTCACGCCGAGCAGCGTCATGGAGGCGAGCAGGAGCAGCAGGCCCCGGGAGCGGAGCGGGCCCGCCCAGTGGCCGGCGCGCCGCCGGTTCGGCGCCCAGCGGGCCGGGTCCCGGAGAGCGACGGCCAGGGTCCCGGAGGCACCGGCCAGTGCGCACGCGGCCAGCGCCGCGGCGGGCGACAGGAGTTGGCACAGGCCGGTGGCCAGGAGCGGGCCGGTCACGAACACGGTCTCCTGGCTGACGGAGTCCAGCGTGTAGGCGGCGTGCTGGGCGCGGGGGTCGGGGACCAGCCGTGGCCACAGGGCGCGCAGCCCGGCCTCCAGCGGCGGGGTCGCGGCGCCCGCGAGGACGGCGAGTGCGGCGGCGGCCACGGGGTGGTCGGCGCAGCCGATCAGCGCCAGGGCAGTGAACGCGGCGACGGCGACGGCGGCGGACGCGGCGGCGACGGGAGCGAGGAGGGTGCGGTCGACGAGCCGTCCCAGCAGGGGCTGGCCGATCGCGGCGGCAAGGCCGTAGCAGGCGGCGAGCGCTCCGCCGAGGAGGACCGGGCCGCCGTCGGCCCGGACGGCGAGCAGCAGGGCGATCGGCGCCATGGCGGTGGGCAGGCGGCCCACCAGGGTGCCGGCGAGCATGGCGGCGACGTGCGGTCGGGCGAGAACGTCGCGCATCCGCGGGCGGGACGAACGGGCGGGGGTGAGGGGCATGCGGGAGGAGGTGTCTCCTGACAGGGCGGATCGGCGGGCGGTGGCTCAGGTGCCTGGGGCCCGGCGCAGCGCGGCGGCGGCGGCGCCGAGGTGGGCGGCGGCGCTGGTGAGCAGGGCTGCGGCCCGCAGGCGCCCGGCCTGGACGAGCCCGGCGGTGTCGGTGATCCCGCTGTCGCGGTCGGCGAGCTGGTCGAGGACGGTGGTCATCGACCCGCCGGCGGAGAGCAGCGACTGCAGGGCGGACTCGATCCGCGACAGGGCGGTGCGGTGCGCCGCGCCCGGCGGCCCGCCGGCGTCGACCACGGCGGCGGCGGAGGCCGCGACGGTGGCCAGGTGCACCAGGACGTGCAGGAGGTTGCGGCTCAGCAGCAGTGCCGGGTCCTCGGCGCGGTGAGGCAGGTCGAGGGTGCGCGCCAGGGCCTGCACCTGCTCGGACTCCTCCGCGAGGTCGGCGGTGAGCAGTGCGGTCGCCTCGCGCTGGTCGGCGGTGGTCAACGGCTTCTCCGGACGGTCGGTTGGGGGGTGGCGGGTGCGACGACGGGGGCGCAGGGGCCGGCGGCCCGGGCTGCGGGAGAGGCGCTGTGGGCGGCCCGGTCGGGGTCCGGGCCGATGTCGAGGTGGCGGTGCATCCCGGCGGACAGGTCGCCGACGTGCCGTCGGACGGGGGACTCGGAGGCGAGGAAGCCGACGAGCGCCTCGACGAGGATGTCCGGGCAGTCGCCCGCCATCGCCGCCTCCCAGCCCTCTCCGTCCATGCCGACCGTGACCAGCCACGCACTGGCGCGGGGCATGCACAGGACCTCCGCGAGCCGGTCGGGGGAGACCATTCGCACGATGTCGGTGCCGCGCCATGCATCGGTGCCGCTCCAGCGGGCTTCGGCGAGGTCGTCGATGGCACTGCTGATGTCCGCGCGGTCGGGCGCTCCGTCCACCGCGACCTGGGCGGCCTCGACCAGGGCCTCGGCGACGGCGGCGGTGATCTCGTCGGGTGCTCCGGCGCTCAGGACCACCCGCCAGTTGGGCCCTTCGGCGTGGAGCACGTCCTGCTGCTGGAACGCCTCGGTGGTGGCGAGCACGATCCGGATGCCGCCCCGGGTGAAGCCCTCAGCCCCGTCCCCGGGCAGCGGGTCCCACCGCGCGTCGCGCAGGACACGGCGGGCGGACGCGGTGGGAGTGGAGGTGGCGAGCGCCAGGTAGGCAGGGCGGACGCCGACGAGGTGTCCGCGCTGCCAGTCCGGGCGGACGTAGGGCCTGGTGCCGGGAGGGACGCCCTTGGCGGTTGCGGCGCGGCGCTTGCGGGCCGCGCTGTCCGCGGGAGCGGGAAGGGAGAGGGGTTCCATGCGAGTCCTCAGCGCCGCTGGGCGGCAGTGGAGTTGGCGACGGGAGTGGGCGGCGCGGGCTGCGGGGCCGGCTCGTGACTGAAGACGAGCGCCGCGGCGACGGAGCGCAAGGAGGCGGCCTGGGCGCGGACCGATGCCCGCTCGGCCGGGGACGGCGACACCGCCGCCGCGTGGAACGGCGCGGGCGTGCCCGCCACCGACCGGGCGGGCACGGCCTTCGGGGCCGGCTCGGCGGGCGCGTGGACGCGGGTGCTGGTGCTGTGCGCCGGCCAGGAGCTGCGGTCCGCAGGCGGCAGGTGGCGCTGCGCCCACTTGGTCAGGGCCTTCAGGGGTTCGGACAGCGCCTGTCCGGCCGGGGTGAGCCCATAGAGGTAGTTGCGCGCAGTGCCGGTGCGCTCGACGATCCCGGCCTCCTGCAACTGCGCGAGGCGCTGGTAAAGGTTGCCGGGGTGCATGCCCGCCGGCAGCGTGGTGTCGAGGATCTCGGAGGGGTACACCGGCTCGCCCTCCGCCGCCAACGCCATGATCGTGGCCACGCTGTGGGTGCGGTTGAGCGTGGCCAGCGCCTGCTCGGTGTACGCGCCCAGGCCCGTGCCGGTCTGCGGGGCCTGCTGGTGGGCGGAGGCCCACTGGGTGAACGGGATCTGGACGAACAGGGCCTCGCGGCCGGCGCGGGTGAGAGTGACGGCGGTGCCCGCCGCGCCGCTGCTGCGGGTGAGCAGCCCGTCCTCCTCCATTGCCGCCAGCCTGGAGGCGAGCTGGCCCTCGCTCATCCACGGCGTCTGCTCGGCGAGTTCGGTGACCGGGAGGGTGTCGCCGCTGCGCTTGAGGCGGCGGAGCACGGAGATCGTGTTCTGCGGGCCGAGGATCGACAGGGCGTTCTGCAGCCGCTGGGCCTGGGGGCGGGTGAGTACGACGGAGGTGGAGGCGGGCATGCGTGGTCCTTCGCGGTGATGGGTCGTGCGACGGGCAGGCGCGGGGGTGTCAGGCCGCGGGGCGTGTGGCGCCGAGGAGTTGCAGGCGGCGGGCCGCGGCGTTGTAGACCTGGTGGCCGCTGCGGGGGCCGGCGGCCACGAGGTAGATCCCGCCGCCGGAGCGGGAGGTCGGGGCGGGCGGGCGCTCCTGGTAGACCAGGCGCCAGCACCGGTCGGCGTCGAGGTAGACCTTCCGGCATCCCGTCAGGTCCCACAGGCCGCGCCGCCCGAGGGCCGGTCCGCGCTGCTGGCAGGTCACCAGGCGGCGCAGGTGGTGGACTGCGGCGTCCTGGAGAGCGACGGGGAGGCTGCCGAGGTCGGTGAGCGCCGCCGGGTGGGCGTCGAAGTCGAGGATCGCGGCGGCGGTCACGGGGCGTGGTCCTAGGTCTAGGCGGGCGGGCGGGGCACTCCCGGCTGCGGCAGGGAGTCGGGGTCGGTGAAGACGGGTGCGGGCAACAGGCGGTGGCTCAGGTGGTCGGGGTTGGTGGTGCACGCCGCGAACGGGCCGTCCGGGGACCGGAGTTTGAGCAGCAGTGGTTCCAGGTGGTCGCGCTGCCACACGCTCGGACCAGTGGCGCCGGAGCGGGCGTCCGTCAACTCCTGCCAGGCCAGCCAGCAGTGGTGGATGCGGGCGAGGGCCTCGTCGTGCTCGGGCCAGCGGGTGCACCACGGCCGGCCGGAGGTGATCTCCTGTCCGTACACGGCGAGGAGGATGTGGTCCACCCACGGCACCATCGTGGCGACTTCGGCGGCGAGCGCGTCGTCGTCGAAGGCCAGGATCGTCAGAGGACCGGTCTCCGGGGCGTCGTCGGACGCCTCGCCGTCGGGCACCTCGTCGGTCTCCTGCGGCTCGTACTCCTCGGAGAGCCGGTCGGCGACCACGGCGAGCGAGTCCCGTTCGGCCTGGAGCCGGGCCAGGGTGGCCCGCCACTCGGCGAGGGTCTCCGGGGTGACGCCGGGGCGTCCGGGCAGGTCGGCGGGGTCGGGGGGCGTCAAGGGCGGCTCCGGGAAGATCGGGGGGTTCGTCGATGGGCAAGACTCTGCCCGCCGGCCAACTCCTTGTGCGGGAGATATCGGGTGGTGTATGGGCGCCGGGAATTCAGGCGGAATGGAATTGATGATTCCCGCACAGTGGAATTCCAGGGGTCAGCAACTCGGCTGCCAGTGAGGCCTGTTGGGGGACCACGCCATTCCCCAGGGCGGTGAGCTGGGATGCCCGGGAAAGGCCTGTGATCTGCGTCACCCATCCTTTTTCGAGGCCCATGACCCATTCCACGAATACCGGCGAGAGGCGCCCTTTGGAATCGACCGGTTCGGGTGCCGGGCGGGTGGCGGCCTCCCAGCGGCCGATGGCAGGGGCGTAGGCACCCCAGCGGCTCAGCCGCGCGGATCCGCGCCGTCCATCGGCAGCCGTGTCTGCCCCGGCAGCGGCATCGGGGTGCTGCCGGTCCGGCGCCCCAACACCGTCCGGTCCAGGGTTGTTGGTGTCGGACGCAGCCGCGCTGCGGCGCTTGGCAGCGTGAGGTCGCCCTTGCTCCCTCGCTGGTTCGGGCCGCCCTTCGTGCCGTCGCTGGCCCGCGGCGTCGGCAGGAGATGCTCCACCAGGTCCGAGAGGTTCGGCCCGTGGCCGCCGGCCTTGCGCCGGTCCGGGTGTTGGGAGCCGCCGATGCTGCCGAGGTTCGAGGTCGGGGTGAGCAGCAGCGTGACCACATGCCCGAGGTCCTCCCTGCCGGGGTCCGGGCCCTTGAAGTCCCTCGCCCGTGGGGTCGGCAGGCCAGGCGGCGATGAAGACGCGCTCCCTGCGGTGGGGGGCTCCGACGTCGGAGGCGCGTAGAACCTGCCATTTCGCATCGAACCCCGCGTCGGCCAGGTCTGCGAGTACGGCACCGAGTGCCCGCAGATGATGTTCATCGCCGGTGTCTCCCAGACACCACGGGCACGGTTCCACGTCGCCGTCGGAGGGCGCGTTGGCGGGGGTGGACAGCAGACCGCGGACGTTCTCAAGGATCACCAGGCAGGGTCGGAGGATCGATATGGCGCGGGCGATGGTGTGCCACAGGCCCGAGCGGGTGCCCTCGGCGAGCCCCGCCCTGGCACCGGCCACGCTCACATCGGTGCAAGGGAATCCGGCGACGAGCACGCACACCGGCTCGACCTGGCTGAAGTCGACCTTGGTGATGTCGCCCAGGTTCGGGACATCGGGCCAGTGGTGTTCGAGGATCGCGGCGGCGGCCGGGGCGGGATCGGCGTGCCAGGCGATGCTGCCGCCGACGACGGACTGGATGCCGAGGTCGAGTCCGCCGTAGCCCGAGCACAGGGAGCCGATCCGTATACCGTCCGGCCCCGTCATCGGGGCTTCCGGGCGGTCGTGGCTGCGGCGGCGAGCGGGTCGCGGTGGGCGGCGCTCGTCGCGAGGTGCTGGGCGGCGTCGGCGAGAGCGGTGGCGACGGTGTGGAGCAGGGAGGACTGCTCTTCGACGGAGAGGGAGGAGGTGGGCAGGAGAGGGCTCCGATAGGAGGTGTGTGGGGGAGGTCAGCGGTGCCGCGGGGCCGGTGGTGCGGTGGGCGCGGGGGCGGGTGACGGGTCGGTGGAGCGGTTCTTGCGGAACGGAAGGCGCAGGGAGGTCCGCAGTCGGGCGGCGGCTGCGCGCTTGTCCGGTGTGGCGGCCGGTGCCGGGCGGGTGCGGGCGGCGCGGGGCGGCTGAATGTGCTGGCGCAGGTGGAGGGAGGCCGAGGAGAGGGCCTTCGTGGCGTCCCGGTAGAGCCACTTGGCGTGGCCGACGGCGATTTCGGTCGTCGGCTGACCCTGCTGGGCGAGGGCCAGTTCCATGACCTCGCACAGGTGGCGGTCGGCGAGGGCCGACGACGAGGAGGCGCGGGCGACGGCGAGCATGCTGCGGCGGGCGGCAGCCGCGTCCTCCGGGGCGGCGTACGGGTCGGGCTGTCTGGAGGCGGCCTGGAGCAGCGCGGTGCGGATCGTGCGCAGCGTGATCAGTTGCAGGGCCACCAGTCCGGCAGAGGGCAGGTCGGCGTTGTCCTGGGACTCGGACCAGGAGGCCGCGGCCTCGTCCATGAAGTCGGCCAGGAGGATCAGGTCGGGGCGGTCGTCGAGGGCGGGCAGGGAGCGCTCCAGGTGGTCAGCGGTTGCGGCGCAAGGGGATGACGGGCGCTGCGGGGGCGGCGTCGTTGGGCGTGTTCGGGGCGGCGGGTTGGACGCTGACGACGCGGGAGCGGGCCAGCGCCGCGCCTGCCTGCGCGCCGCGGTGGCTCGACAGGTCGGTGACGGCGGCCACTGGTGCGGTGGACACGCGGTCGGCGGCCGAGCTGAGCTCCCGCGCGGTGGTCGTGACGAGCGCGCGCGCGACGGAGTGGGCGTGGCCGGCCTCGGCCGGGGAGGAGGTCGCGGGCGGTGCGGTCAACAGGCGGTGCGCGGAGTCGGCGACGACGGCCAGGACCTGGGCGGTGCCGGATACGGCGGCGGCGAACGCGGCGAGCGCGGCCCGGTCGGCGCCGGGGTCGGCGGTGCGGAACAGGACCTCGTCACTGGCGTCGGCGGCGATGGCCACCAGGTGGGTCATGGGCCATGCCGTCTCGGCGGGGTGGCCGGCCGGCGAGGGCAGCAGCGTGCGGTTCACGGCCTCCAGCCGGTCGGCCAGGGAGCGCATCACCGCCGACGGGTCGGTGTCGATCAGGGCACTCCGATCATCCGGGGGGACGGGGGTCATCGTCGGGCGGAGGGAGTCTTCGCGGCGGCGGGGGACTGCGAGACGATCCGGGTGGCACCGGAACGGCGGGACGCCGCCTCGGCGGTGGCGGCGGCTTCCTCGGCGAACCCGGACGGCACGATGACCAGGGGCTGCTTGCGGTACTCGGCGCGCGCGGCGAGGAAGCGCGCGGCCTTGCCGTCCGGGTCCGCCAGCGCCTCCTGCTCGCGGGCGAGTTCGCGCTTGCGGACCTGGGCCAGGCCGGTGCGGAAGCGGCGGATCGTGCTGATGGTGTGGGAGAGCATGCCGTCGACCTCGGCGAACTGCTGGGTCACGCGGTCGGCCAGGCCCGGGGAGTAGAAGTGCGAGCGGGTCTCGCCGCGGGGACGGACCTGGTTCGCTAGGTTGCAGGCCTGGTTGAGGAGTTCGGTGAGCCGGTGCAGAACCGGGCTTGCCCGGGTGGCGGCGAACGTGGGTCCCCAGTCCTCGCCGACGTTCGCCACAGCGGGCCCGGTGCGGTGCGACAACTGGGCGCGCAGCAGGCAGGCGACGGCCACGTAGTCGGCGAGCGCGCCGATGTCCCGGGCCAGCAGGTCCGGAACCCTGGCGGGCGGGGCCTTCGCGGTGCGCCGCAGGTCGCGGCGGATCTGAGCGAGGTTCGTGGCGAGGTCCGCGAGGGGTTGGACGTCGTCGGCGCTGATGTCGCTCATCGCCGCCGCCCGCCCGTCTGGGCGACAACGCCCGCAACGGCGGCAGGCGGCGGGGAGGCTGGGCGCCTCGGGCGGGCAGTGGTGGACGCCTGCCGCTGCGCCGGGGAGGGGAGTTCGGCGCGGGTCTCGGTGATCTGCCGCCAGGTGGCGACCAGGGCGTTGTGGGCCAGGGCCGCCGAGTTCAGCACCTGGTAGCCGAGCGCGTCCTCGCGTACGTCGGTTGTACGGCCGGTGCCGTTGTCCTCGGGGCCGGCTTCGAGGGCGACGGCGGCGTCGAGCGCGTGGGCGAGGTGGCGGTTCACCCGCGCGGCGTGGGCACGGCCCGCCTGGAAGCCGCGGACGGCCGTGGTCCGGGCATGGTCGGCGGGCCCGGCCTGGAGGGCCTGGGCCCGGGTGGAGCAGTGCCGCAGCACGGTGAGCATGTGCTCGGCTCCGTCGGCCAGGGCCGCGGGAGAGGGCACGCCCGGGTGGCCGGGCATCGTGTCGGCGCCGTTGAGGGCCTCGGCGACATGGGCCATGACGTTCGCGAGCATGACCAGCTCGGTGTCGAACCCGGGGGTCGTGGGTGGGGCGATGGAAGGCTCCGGAGGTGAGGGCGGCGTCAGCGGCGGTGGCCGGCGGTGATGGGCAGGACGGCGGGCGGCGAAGCCGGGTACGGGGCGGCGATGAACGCGGCTGCCGGGTGGGCAGCGGTGCTGCGGGTGACGGCGGCTCGGAGGCGGCCGGGGGGCAGCGCGGCGCCGTCGCGTCCCGAGCGGGCTTCGCGCCGCAGGCCTTCGCCGGCGTCCTCCAGGGCGAGTCGGGTCCGCGACAGGGCGAGGTTCAGCTCGCGCCCGGCCCGCTCGCGCACGTCGACGGCCCTTGGGCCGTCGAGGCCGTCGACCTCGTAGAGCCGGGCGGCCATCGCGCCGGCCCGCCCGACGGTGGCGAGGGCCTCGCCGGCGCGGGCGCCGGCATCGGCCAGGGCACGGGCGAGGGCCCGCTGCGCGGTGTCGGCGTTCGGAGCGCCGGTCAGAGCGGCGGCGGTCCCCAGCAGCACCTGGTGCTGCTCGCCGATCCGCACCGCGTGCTCCCGGAGTTCTGCCACCGAGGGCGGTCCCTGCTCGCGGTAGGCGCCGGGAAGGTTGGCGGTCAGCTCGTCGATGGCGGTGGCGGCGGCCCGCAGCCGGGTGGAGGCGGGACTTGGCGGCCGGACGGAGGTGGGCATCAGGGGTCCTTCGGCTGGGAGAGGGGAGAGGGTCGGCAGCGGCTCAGTGGCTGCTGCGGATGGGCGCGCGGGCGCAGGCCGCCTGCTGCGCGGGCGACGCAGGGCCCCTCGTCCCGGTGTCGGGGACGGGGGCGAGTGAGCGGGCGCGGGCGGCGTCGCGGCGGTGCTCCGGCTCGCCGGGTTCGCCGACGGGGTTCCCGTCGGCGTCGGCGGTGCCGGTGGCGGCACGCCAGCGCTTCTGCACCGCCTCGGTGCCGCGCAGGGTGCGCAGGGCCGATCCGAGGAGGCGGGCGGCGGGCAGCGAGGCGTCGAGGGACAGCATGCGCACCGTTCCCGCCGCAGTGTGGGCAGAGCGCAGGACGGAGGACTGGAGGACCTGTTCGGCCCAGTAGCCCGGATCGCCGCTGAAGCCGGCCCGGGTGACGGCGCGCACGGCGTCGGCGGTGGTCGCGCCCGAGGCCAGGTCTCCGTGGTGCTGGACCTCCCACAGGACGGTCAGCGGGTCGACCGGCTCGCCGCGGTGGGCAAGTGCGGCGACGGCCCGGTAGACGGCGCGGTGCCCGCGGTCCAGGAAGTCCGCCGGGTGCAGCCAGGGGGACATGTCCCGGATCTCGCGCGGGAGGGCGGTCAGGGACGCGAGCAGCGCCCTCTCGTGCTGCAGGGTCTCCTCGACGGCGGGTGGGGGAAGTTCGAGCGGCCATGGACCGGGAAGGGGCCGCGGGCTCTCGTCCAGCGACCCCCAGGCGTCGGCGAGTTGACCGATGACGGCCCGCAGGTCGCCGGTGAGGCGGAGCGTGTCGTCCATGGCGCCGGTGCGGGCGGCGGCCAGCAGCCGGTGGGCATGTTCGTGCACCTGCCTGCGGACCGCGGTCTCCAGTACCATCCGGCCGTACGCGGCGGCGTGGCCGGTCACGGGGCACGCCGCGATCAGCGTGTGCCCGTACCCGGGTGTGAAGCCGGGGCTGGCCTCGGCCGCCGAGGCCATGGCCCGCGTCGCCCACGCGGAACTCGCCCCGTCGGCGTCCGGGGGAGGAACGGGGTACCCGGCCGCGTCCTGGGCGAGCAGCACTTCGAAAAGGTCGGCGTGGGCGGGCCGGTAGAAGTGCTCCGGCCGCAGCCAGCCGGCCACGTCGCGCAGCCGCTCCGGCGCCAGCAGGATTGCGCCGAGGACCGCCTGCTCGGCCTCCGTCTGGGGATTCACCGCGTCACCTCCGCGCGCGGCGGGGAGGGCTTGTGGCGGCCTGGGGCTGCAACGCCTGGCCCGCCGTTCTGGGCGGGAGCGGCTGCCTGGCTGGCGCGAGGCCCGTGACGGGGTCGGTGGCGGGCATTGGGGCGGGGGCGCGCGGGTCGATCCGGCGCAGGACGTCTTCCGCCTGCTGTTTGGTGGGGAAGCCGCCCTCGGTGATGCTGTAGGTCGCGCTGCGCAGGTGGATGGTCTCCAGTTGGAGCAGGAATCGGCGGCCGGCCGCGTGGGGGTGGCGGTCGAGCAGCAGTGCCCAGTTGGCCTCGCGCTCGCCGCCGCTGGAGCCGCACGAGTAGGCCATCTGCCGGCCGAGGAGCGTGTAGCGCGGGCCGGATCGGCGGATCCGGTGCTCGACGCGCAGGGTGGCGTCGTCGCCGGGGCGGGCGAACGCGTAGTCTCCGCCGTCCAGCAGCCCGTTGAACTCGTGCGGGGAGCCGAGGCCGTACGGGTCCGGCGGAACAGGGTGGTAGGCGGCGAGGGCGTCGGGGCCCGCCCCGCGCCCGACGAGCCAGTGGCCGGCCCAGGCGTAGGTGACCGCCGAGGACATGCGCAGGTGGAAGGTCCGGGCGGACGGGTCGAGCCGCAGATGGATGCCGGCGGCCCTGTTGGTGCCGGTCATCATCGAGGGCGCGCCGCGGTCGGCGGCTACCAGAAACTGTTCGGTGGCGCTCTGCTGGGAGGCGACGACCTCGTAGAGAGCGGGCTCGGCGTCGAGCCGGTGAAGGGCTGTGGCGCTGGCGCGATCGCCGGGTGTCCAGCCACGCAGTGCGTGGACGGCTTCTTCCATGGACTTCCTGAAGGAGTAGGGGCGTGGGCTCGGCGTCCGGCGCCCGGCAGCCCGGGGCCGGGCTGCCGGGGCGGTCAGCGCGAGCGCTGCGGACGACGGTTGTCCGGGGCCGGAGGCGGGAGTTCCGCAGGGGCCCCCAGGGCGTCCAGGCCCGGAAGGACCGGCGCGGTACTGGCGGCTACGGCGCGGCGGGAGACAGGGCGCGGATTGGCGGAGGCGGCGCGGGCCTGTGAACGCGGTCCGTACAGGTCCTCCAGATAGCCGCGCACCGCCTCCCGCCATGGCCGGCCGAGGAGCGGGCCGAGGACGCGTGCGGCCTCGGTGGGGGCGACGACGTCGCCGATCTGCCGGAACCGGGCGGTGTCCGAGCCGTCCCAGGGGTGGCCGGCGGGCATACCGACGAGCAGGGAGGCCTCGCCGGTGGTGATCCGCCGCTGCGGGTCGCCGGCCCAGTACCAGCTGCGGCTGCGCCCGGTGATGGCGGTGGCGGTCGCGTCCGCGCTCCACTCGTTGCCCCCGGGCGTCGCCCGGTTCCCGCGGGTGTTCACCCGCACGCCCTTCTGCCAGCCGAGGGCCTGCGCGGCGGTGCGGGCCGGTGTCGGGTCGCTGGGCTGGGCGGTGCGCAGACTCACCATCTGGTGGCGTCCGGCGACGAAGTAGGTGCGGCGCCGGTGGGAGGCGAGGCCGACATCGGCGGCGTCCAGCGTCTCGTAGTCGCTGGTGTACCAGTCCGCGAGCTCAAGGGCGTCGGCGAGGGCGTCGAGCACGTCGGTGGGCAGGGCGCTGGACTGCTCCATCGCCAACCAGCGAAGCGAGTCGAACTTCGCGGTGAGCGTCAGCGACCAGATCAGGGTCTCGGCGATCAGGCCGATGTCCGGTCTGGTCATCTCGGCAACCGGCTCCCGCACGCCGGCCCTGGACAGGAGCGGTCCGGTCCAGCCGGCGTTGCCGTCCCAGTGGGGGTCGCCGCAGATCAGGCAGGTGTCGCCCTCTCCGCACTCGCCCTCGTCGTGCCAGTGGCCGAAGCTTCCCTCGACGGCCCGCGACAGGACTTCGTTTAGGAGCCGGAGGTTGCGCCCCTCGTGGCCCTCGCGGCTGCCGGCCGGCGTCCAGACCTGGCAGGGGGCGCTGACGATCAGCCCTTCGACGTGGCGAAGGGCCGGGTTCGTGGGGTCGAGGGAGCGGACATCGCAGACGATCCGGCGGTGACCGGCCGCCACCGCGGTCGCCGAGGCGTTCGCGGACAGGTCGACGCCGATCACGTCGAACGCGCCGGGGCGGGGATCGAGGATCCGCAGGCCCTGCTCCCAGCCGGCCGGACCAGCGAAGAGGTTGACGATTCTGGGCGGGTCACCGCTGCGCGGAGGGTAGAGCCAGCGGACCGGCCAGGGATGAGCACGGGCGATCAGCTCGCCGTAGGACCACGGCCCCATTCGGTGGTCGGGACCGAACCACGCCGGTTCACCGGCCGTGGACAGCGGACGGTAGCCGCCTCGCGGGAACGCACTGTCCGGGGTCAAGGGCGGTGCTCCGGCCGGGCGGAGGAACCGCGGGGCCGGGCGCCCCGCCGTGCGGGACGCGCACCGCCACGGGTCTGGTCGCCCGGGGTGGGCAGGTGACGGGCAGAGGCTTGTTCGCGCGTGCGGTCCGGCGCGACCGTGCCGACGGCGTTCATGCGACTGGGCTGCCGGAGCGGCAGGAGTAGGGCGAGCAGCCGTCGGCGGGGCCGAACTCGGCCTCGTCGGCAGCGAGCTGTTCCTCCAGGGCGAGCTGCTCGCGGCGGGTGAGGCGGTCGATCGGCGCCTCGGACAGCGGGACACGGGAGCGGTGAAGGTAGGCCTGGCCGAGCAGGGGCCGGCCGTCCGCGTTCGCCCGGGCGTTCCCGGCGCGGATCTGCGCGTCGAAGTCGACGACGTCCGCCCACTCGGCCGGGTCTCCGTCGCGGATCGCCCGCCACTGGGCATTGCCGTGGAACGGACACCCCAGGCAACTGCTCTTCGGAGTGCTCTCCAGACCGTGCTCGGCGAGCAGGCCCAGGCAGTCACCGCGCGACAGGCCCAGCTCGATCAGCGGAAACCTGTTGCGCGTGTATTTGACGTCGGCATCCTTGGCCCGATGGAACTCGTCGGTGGAAATGCCGATCCACTGCTCGGCGAACACCTCGGCCGGTATTCGCGCCGGATACGGATACCCGAGGATTTCCCGAACCTGCCGCTTGATCGGCTTGATTTTGTATTCGCCGGTGCACTGGCGCCGCGTCATCCCAGGTGAGCCGTCCTTGTTGAGGATGTAGAGCGGCATGCTGGCGAAGCGGTGAGCGGGGTCCAGGGCATCATTTCTGATATTGCCGGAGGAGACCCGGAGAATGGGGATTCCGGCGGGCTGGGCTATCTCCCGCTCGACCCGGTCGAGATGGGAATAGACCGCCTTCGGCTCCCAGCCCGTGTCCGCGAAGACAGCGAAATCCAGCTTCGGCAGCTCGCCGATCGCGGACAGGAGCAACAGGGTGGTCGACTGCACACCTGCCCCCAGGGACAGAGTGCGTACGGTGGGCGCGGTGCCGGTGTCGGTCACGGCGCCTGCCACAGCGAGACGACAACGGGACCTTCGCCCGGCCGCGCCCTGCGGCGGGCGCTGGCTCGCCATCCCGCGCGTCGGGCGCGCGCGGCGCTCTCGTCGTCACGGGCGTAGGTGACGAGCCGGGTGTAACCGAGGGATTCGGCAGCACGGCGGCAGGCGGTGTACAGCGGGGAGTCCTCGACCGGGGCGCCGGTGCCGACGTCGGCGAAGGTGACCTCCAGCGTGGTGCCGTCGTCGAGCAGTCCGGCGGTCGGCCGGTGGGCGACGGCGACAGTGCGAACCCTCCCGTCGTCGTCGGCGCCGGCCACGGCGAACACCCGTCCTCGCGGTGTTCGGCGATGGCGCAGGCGGACGGTGCGGACGGCGTCGCGGTCGCGGACGGGCACGAGGTGGAGGCTCATGCGGCCACCGCCTTGGCGCGGGCACGCTCGGTGATCGCCGCGGTCTGCCGGGCGGAGGCCTTGCCGATCACGTCGGCGCCGCGCTCCTTGTACCAGGGCCGCAACCGGATCAGTGCCGGTTTGACCCCAGTGGCGAACAAGAGCGCGGAGCCCTTCGCGAGCGCGCGGATCTGGTCGGCGGGCAGGATCCGTTCCTGGCGCATCGACACGGAGGTGGAGCGCCCGGACTCGCTGGTGGAGTGCGAGACGGTCTCGACGTCGTGCTCGCCGACGAGCCTGGAGAGCTTGTCGGCGAAGTCCGCGTCGTCGATGCCGGACCCGACGAGCTTGATCGTCGCGGCGGACCACAGGGCGTCCATGCCGACCTCGCCCCACACCCGCTGGCCCTGCCGGTAGGACTGCAGGATCGTGATCGGGATGACCCCGCGGGAGCCCAGGTGCGAGTACAGATCGGGCAGATCGCCGATCTTGCACACATTCGCGGCCTCGTCCAGGATGCACAGCAGCGGCGGGTCGAGGCGTCCGCCGTCACGTTCGGCCTGGACGACCGCGGTGCGCATCACGCTGTCGGCCGCGGCGGCGATCAGTGCGGACGCGCTGCCGCCGCCGTCCTTGCTGAGCAGGTAGAGGGTGTCCGTGCGGGTGACGAAGTCGGCGGGCTTGAACTCCGGCAGCTCGCTGTTGGGGGTGACCCAGGCGGCGATCTTCGGGTCGAGCAGGCATGCGGCGTACTGGCGCGCGGTCTCGTAGATGCCGTCCCTGGTCTCGACCGCACCGGACACCGTGCCCTGCAACTGGGCTGCAATGGCGGACAGTTGGTTGGACTTGAGGATGTCGATCGGGGTGCGGTCGGCGGGCTGGGCGAGCCAGGCCAGGACATCGGTGATCGGGCGCCCGTCGGCGCCGGCCGCCAGGAAAAGGGCCGTCAAGGTGTTGGCAGCCGCGGTGGACCAGAAGTCGCCCTGCTCGCCCTCGTCGACGGCGGCGGTCACGAAGTGCTGGGCCAGGCGCCGGGCTCCGGGGAGGTCGCCGGCGTCGGCGAGCGGATCCCACCACATCGCCTGCTCGGTGTGGGCGATCTGCTGGGGGTCCATCACCCAGACCCGGCCGGCCTCGGCACGGGCGTCCAGGGTGACGGTGTAGGCGTCGCCCGCCGCCTTGTTGCTGGTGAGCAGGACTGGGCCGGGGGCGCTGAGGATCGAGGGGACCGCGAGGCTGGTCGTCTTGCCGGAGCGCGGCGCCATGATGGCGACGGCCACGTCCTCCCACGAGGTGCGGACCTCGGGGCCCCTCTCGCCCAGGGTGCCGAGCAGGATGCCGGTGTCCTCGGGGCGGATCGTGCCGGGCTTGGCGGAGGCGAGGCTGGGGCGCAGGCTCCGGGCCTTGGTAGTGATCTCCTTGGGCAGGAGGACGGCGAGGTCGCGGCTGGTGGCCAGGCCGCTGCTCTTCTTACGGACCTTCAGGTAGATCCGCAGGCCCACGGCGGCGACGCCGAGGGTGACGGCGGCGGGCAGGAGCCTGGCGCCGACGAGCAGGGCGAGGGGACCGAGTCCCGGCCACAGCCGCTGGGGGTGGAGGGCGGCCGTGGTCGGCTGGTAGGCCGCCCACGGGCCCTGCCCGAAGAAGTGGTCGGTGGTGTTGCCGAGGGCCCAGGCGATCGAGCCGAAGGCGATGAGGAGGAGGCCGGCGCCGATCAGGGCGTAGAGGAGGGCGTCGGTGCCGGGGGATGCGGAGGGTGACTTGGGGGAGGAAGCGGGGGGCAGGGTCGTCCTTGCGGGGATGGCCCGGGCGCACGGGACGGCAGGCCCTCAGGGGCCGCGGGCGCGGGGCGGGAGACGGCCGGGCGCCGGGCGCGGTGTGTTCACGCGCCGGGGACCGGGGCCGGGGAGAGGGGGAGGATGCTCAGCGGTGCGGTGCCGCCGGGGCGGGCGTCCCGCTCCATGACGTGGCGCTGCTGCGCAGGGCGGACGCCGGACGGGCCGGTGCGGGCGCGGTGCGGGCGGTGGAGGCGCGCAGGCGGCCGGCGCGGTCGAACGAGGCGAGCTGGCAGGCCGCGTGGGCGAGGGAGAGGTCGCGCTCCAGGTGCGGGGCCGAGCCGTCGGCGCGCATCAGCGGGGCGACGATGCGCGCCTCGTGGCCGCCGATCCGCAGGGCGATCCACCGGCAGGCCGAGGGATCGTCGATGGGCACGATGCCGGTGGCGGCCAGGATCCGGCGGGCGGTCGAGGCCCACCGTTCGTCCGGGAGCGGGGCACTGTCGGGATGGGCGCGGACGGTGCAGTGCCACACGTCCCGGCTGCGGCCCGGCCGCAGGTCCCGCTCGGGCCGCCGCGTGCGCAGGTGGGCGTCCAGTTCGGCTGCGAGGGAGTCCAGTTCCGCGCTGCCGGGAGCAGGCAGTCCGGCGATCGGCCGCCAGGCGTCGAGGACGGTGACCCGGGGGGTGCCCGGCAGGCGCACGGCGTGGTGCTGGGCGGCGACGAGCAGGTCGCGGGTGCTGGCGTAGCGGGTGATGGACGGGATCAGGGAAACGTTTCTCCAGGGGTGGGTGGTTCAGCGTCTGCGCGGGGCGGGTCCTGTGCCGGGCGGCTGGGTCGGGGCCGGTGCCGGCGGGGCCACGGGCCGTGCGGCGCTCGAACGGATCCGGGCGGGGCGGGCGGCCGCGGAGCGCAGGCGCTCGGGTGTGTCGGTGATGTCGGTACCGGCCTGCCAGATCTCGTCGGCGGCGAGGGCGAGCGGCTGCCACAGGTAGTTGCCGCCGGGCGCGTCCTTGACCCATCGGCTGGCGGTGGCGAGGGCGTCGGAGAGCGCTTCGAGGGTGCCGCCGTCGCGGGTGATCGCCTCGACCAGGTCGGCGACCTCGGCGGGACCGGAGGCGTTGCGCAGGTGCTCGCAGACGAGCCGCAGCGCCTCGGTGGCCCGGACCGCGGGGGACGGCTGGGTCGTGGGGGGCATGGTCTCCTTCGGGGCGGTCAGCGGGCCTTGCCCGCCGAGGGCTGCGGAACGGGGTGGTGCGCCGGCTCGGAGGAGGTCGCGGACGGCGCCGTGGACGGGAGGGTGGCCACCCGGGCGGCCTGCGCGCGGGTACTCAGGTCGGACGCGAGGGGCCTGCGGTAGTCCCACGGCCAGTGGCCGCCGATGGCGTACAGGCCGCGCGCGTCGGCGGCGACCTGCTCGTGACCGCCCTCGCCGTCGTACTCCTTGGGCCAGGAGAACTGCAGGGTGCCGTCGGCCTCGAACGCGGCGGTCATCCCGCAGTCGTCCTTGAGCAGGTCGGCGACGATCTGCTCGGCTCCGCTGCGGGTGAACAGTGCGTTGCCGTACGGGTCGACGTAGCCGGCGCTGGGGGTGGCGAGGGCCGGGACCGGGAGGTGGGTGGAGCCTTCCGGCCAGAACAGGTAGACCCGTTCGCCGTCGGCCGTTGCGGGTCCGGTCCACAGGGCCTGCTCGATGGCGTGGCGGTTGGCCGCGGCTTCGGCCGGGCTGAGGTCCTGGGTGAGAAGTTTCAGCGAGGCCGCGAGGTGGGGGCCGGACTTCCCCAGCGCTTCGTCGATGGCCTCCCCGGCGTCGGCGGCGAGGTGGCCGAGTTCGTACAGGTCCTCGGCCGCTGGGTCGGAGCGGTGGGTGTGCTCCAGGCCGTCGAGATCGGCACGGACGGTGACGGCCATGGAGGAGGCGAGTGCCAGCAGGCCCTTGTCGGCGAGGAGGGTCTGGAGCAGGGCCTGGCTGGGAGTGCGCTGCTGGGAGTCCAGCTGGTCGGCGAGGGCGCGCAGCCGCTGGGCGTAGGAGGCGACGGTGGTGGGCTTGCTCATACGCGGGTCCTTCGTGGGCTGGGGGCGGGTTCGGTGGCCGTCGCCGAGGTGACGGGGACGGCGGTGGAGGCGCGGGCGGCGGGCGAGCGGGTCCGCGCGGCGCGCACCCGCGGCTCCGTCGCGGCGGGCGAGGGATATCCGGTGGCAGCTGCCGCCGTCGCGATGGCGCGCGTGTGGGCGGCGCCGTCCAGATGCCAGGCCTGAAGGTCGGCCCGCTCGTGCAGGGAGCCGCCGGCGCGCAGGGAAGTCCGGGCCCCGGAGGTGAACAGGGCGTGCAGTGCGTCCGTCGTGCTGTACGGGCCGGTGACCATCTGCGCGCCGACGTCGGCGAGGTCGCGCACGTCGTCCATGGACTCGACGAGGGCGGTCAGCTCCCCCAGGCGGGCGGCGATCTCGGCCAGGACCTCCAGGGCCTGCTCGCCTGCGGGGGCCAGTCGGAGCTCGGGGTCGACCTCGACCCGGTAGCCGGCGCGCTCCAGCAGCCGCGCGCCTTCGCCCACCAACGCCCGCAGCACGAGCGGCCCGTCCGTGCCCTGCAGGGCGAGAGGGTGCTCGGCGTCGTGCGGCGGGGCGAAGCCGAGCCGGGCCAGGACGTTACGGGCCCGCTGGTCGGCTCCGGTCGCCTCGGCGGCGCCGAAGGAGCCCGGTGCGATGCGGACCGGCTCGCTCAACGGGCAACGGCGCGGACCGCGGGCGCCACCGCGATGACGGGTGCCGGCGTCGGCGCGCCCGCATGGACGGGCCGGGCGGCGGACTCCGTGGAGTGGCTGTGTGCGGCTGCCGCCCGGGGCGAGAGCGTGGCGGGCTCCGCCGGGAAGGCGAGGCCGTAGCCGGCCAGGCGGGTGCTGATCTGCTCCAGGTGCAGACGCAGCAGGATTGCGGTGGCGCCGGCCTGTACGAGCTGCTCGGCCGTCTGCCGGGCGGCGCGTGTGCCGCCGCCGGCGGTGCTCTCGGCGGCGAGTCGAAGGGTCTCCTCGACCTCGGCGAGCAGGGGCTCCAGCAGGGCGAGGGGCCGGGCGATGTCGGCGGGCAGGCTGCTGTCGGCGAGGGAGTCGCCCAGGCGCCGCACGGCCTGCGCGGCGGTGCGGGCGCTCTCGGCGTCGTCCGGCGGGCAGGGGCGGGCGGTGGCGGGGGTGGGGGACACGGTCGGGGCCTCGCCTAGTACGGGTTCTCGGTGCTGCGGTCCGCGTCGGTGGCGGCCTCCAGCAGCTCGGGCAGGTCACCGGCCGGAGCTTCGCGCTGGTCGATCCACCACCCGGCGCGATCCACGGTGCGGGCGCGGCCCTCGACCTCCTCCCACCGCTCCTCCGGGAGCGTGCCCTCGACGACGAGGGCCCGGTAGGCGGCGGTGACGAGCTGGTGGCGCGAGCGCTCGCCCCAGGCGAGGATCGTCTGCGGCCCGGTCAGCGGCGGCATGCGGTACTGCTCGGCCCACGCGGCGGCGGCCTGCTGCTCCTCGGCGCGGCGGGCGGCGATCCATGCGGCCCGTTCCACGCCGTCGCTCTCGCGGTCGGCGCGCCAGCAGTCCGTGCAGTCGCGGCCGGCGAGCCAGCGGGCGTAGCCGGCACGCCGGTCGGCCGGGCGGGCGGACAGGTCGTGCTCGACCTCGTGTCCGCAGGAGTGGGTGACGGGCCATCGGGTCTTCACGGCCAAGTAAGGCTCCTTCGCAGGGTTCAGCGGGCGTGGATGCTGTAGGCGTGGCGGGGGTCGACCGGCTGCGCGGCGGCCTCGACGGGCTGGGCCGCGCCGACCCGGCCGAGCTGGAGGCTGGTGGCGCGGGCGGCCTTGGCACGGGCGCCGAGGGTGGCCCCGACCGGCGGCCGGGCGGCGGGGGCGGCGGCGCGGGTGCGCGCGGGGGAGGCGGCGGAGATGGTCTCCAGGTCCTTGCGGACGCCGCCGAGGGTGGTCTGGGCGCTCTCCAGCACGGCGGAGACCTGCTCGGGGTCCAGGGCCTGCGGGTCGTCGCGCAGCTGCTGGGCGAGGCCCGTGAGGATCTCCTCGATCGCGGCCAGGGTGTTCTGCCGGTTGTTCAGCAGGGCGCCCATCCGGCTGCCGGATTCCGCGGGGGCCGGGTGCACGCGGGTGGCGAACGGGTCCCCTCCGGACTCCGGTTCGGGCCGCTTGCCGGGGCCGAGGTCGGGCGCGGGGATGATCCGGGTGGCGAACGGGTCGTCCCCGGCCGGACGCGGCCGGGAGGGCGCGGGCGGCGCGGTGACCTTGACCAGGTGGGTGTGGAACTGGTCCGCCGTGTTGTCCGGCGAGCGGTCCGGGTCGTACGGCAGGTCGGCCGCCACGCTCAGGCCGGCCGCGCGCAGCCGGGCCACGGTGTCCATGGCCCGCTCGGGGCCGTTGGCCTGCTGCTCGGTGAGGGAGAACAGCGTCGGGTGGCCGGGGACCCGGTAGAAGCCGGCGGCCGCGAGGTGCTTGGCGGCGGCGGGGTCGGCGGTGTTGTTGGTGGCGGTGATGCCGTGCTCGTGGTGGGTGCCCACCGTGACGTCGGCCCGGGCCGACGCGGCGGGACCGGTGACGAGCGGGGCGTCGGGAGCGGGGGAGACACGGCCGGTGACGATCTTCGTGCCGGGCGCGGCGGCGGCCGAGGAGGGGGACGGGTAGCCGGGGTGGGCGTCGTACTCGAACGCCCGGTCCGGGCGGACGTCGGCACCAGTGGAGCGCAGGGCCGCCACGGTCTGGCGGGCGTGGAGCAGCAGGTTGTCGGTCCGGCCGGTGAACGCGAGGTCGCCGCTGGTGCCCGCGAGCGGGGTGAAGCCGTAGTCGGCCAGCAGCCGGCGCTGGCGGTAGGTGGCGTGGTCGAGACCGGTGACGGCGACGCCGTGCTCGGGGTGGCGGGTGATCTGGATGACGGGGCGGTCGGTGATGCGGGGCTCCTAGAGGCTGGCGGCGTGCGTGGGTGCGGTGGAGAGCGCCTGCACGGACGGGGCCGCTTGGATGATGGGGCCGACGCCGAGGCCGCGGGCGGTGACGGCGCTCGCGGCGGTGGCCCGGACGCTGCGCGCGGTCGCGATCGGCGCTTCGACGACGGAGCCCAGGTCGGCGAGGGCGGCCTGCAGGTCGCGCAGGGTGTCGGACAGCCCTGCCGTCTGGCTGAGGGCGATGTCGGCGCGGGCGGCGAGCAGCTCGCCCTGCTCGGCGGGCACCTGGTCGATGAACGTGCTCACGTCGGCGAGCAACTGGGAGAGGTTCGGCAGCGCCCCGGACTTCGGGTCGAGCGCGGTGTCCAGCAGGTCGGCGACGTCCCGGCTGTCGGTGAGCGTGAGCAGGTTGACCTGTTCGAGCACGAGGTCCTCGGCGGCCTCGGCCAGGCGGTCTGCGGAGGCGGGGGGCGTGGCGAGGCCGACGGTGGCGACCTGCAGGCCCAGGCCCTGCAGGACCAGGCTCGCCCTGGCCGCGGAGATCAGCGACTGCCGGTCCCCGGCTCCGGTCGGCGGCAGGTAGATGTCGCGGTCGGGGGCGGACCCGTCGTAGCGCCACCCGAACTGGCGCAGGACGTCGGGCACCAGGCCCTCGGTGGCGTCGGTGGCGGTGGCGGCGACGATCCCCTCGGCCGGGTGGCGTGCGAAGACCACGTCGGCGCCGAACGTTGCCGCGCGGGCGGGGTCTTCCCGGGCGCCCGTTTCGACGGTCAGCTCGCCGGCGTCCAGCAGGTACGCGGCCTGGGCGGCCCGGGAAACGGCGTCGTCGCCGCGGAACTCGTACACCCCGCGGTCGTCCTGGAGCGCGACGGCGCCGTTCTGCTCCAGGAGCCGGTGTGCCGCGTCGGGGGCACGGGGGCCGAGTCGGGCGGTGATGGCGCCGTCGGCGCCGGTGCCGAAGGTGATGTCAGCCATGGAATCCTCGCTGTGGGTTGGGGGTGGGGGATCACCGTCGGCGGGCGGGGGCCGCGGCGGGGGGTGCAGGGACCGGAGCCACCGGTGCCTGCCGGCTGCTGGGCGCGCGGCTGGCAGCGCGTGCGGCGCGCATGCGGGCTGCCGTCGGCGGACGGGTCTCGCGCAGGACCAGCAGCCGGAACTCCCGGCGGATGTGGCCGGCGAACGTCTGCGGCGCGTCCACGGTGATCGACAGCGCCCCGGTGGGGCGGTGATGGCGCAGTTCCAGGTAGCGCCCGGTGCCGCGGTCGGCGGCGATCATCCATTCGTCGTCGTCGAACGTGCGCCGGGCCTCCACCTCGACCTCGCCCTCGGCGATCTGCTCGGTGACGGCCCGCGTGTCGGAGCTCAGGCGGACGCGGCCCAGCCGCCCGTCGGCCTCGCTCCGCGCCCGGCGGGCGGTCTCTGCGGCGTCGGGGAACGGAGCCTCGGAGTTCAGCCACCCGTAGTGCCGCAGTACGGCGGTCGAACCCTGCTGCGGCTCGTGCCAGTTGCGTACCTCGACGCCCTCGGCGATCAGGCGGCCGATCGCGGCTTCCGCCGCGGCGCTCTGATCGAACATGGGCAGCGAGGTGCCCATGTGCCACGCGCCGAACGGCTCGGACCGCAGGTGGAAGCCGGCATCGGCCAGGACCCGCGTAACAGCCGGCCTGGGGTAGCGCGGAGCCAGGACGAACTCGCCCAGGTCGTAGTTCCAACCGAAGCGAAGCGGCTGCGGTGCCACACGGCCCGTCATCGGCTCCGACCCGGCGCGGCCGGAGACCTCGGTGCGTCGCGGTTCTGCAGAGCCTGGAGGTGCTCCAGCAGATCGGCCTCGGCCTGGTCGCGGGAGGCAGCGGCGTCCTCCAGGACCTCCAACTGGACGCCGAGGTCCGCGAGCAGCCGGTCGTCGACCCGGCGCTGCCGGTCCGCGCAGATCAGCAGCCGTATTCGCTCGAACGCGACGGCGGTCTCCGCCTTCGTCAGCGCGCGATGGGCATCCAGTACCCGAGCCTCGGCGGCGCCGGGGCGCGCCTGTTCGGCGTGCAGCACCGCGATGCTGGCGCCGAGGGCGGCCTCCACCCGGGAGTCGAGGCGGGTCAGGGACGGCGGGACAGGCAAAGGATTCCTTTCAAGCAGTGGTACGGGCAGACGCAGGCGGCGGGCGAGTTCACAGCCCACGGCCCGGCGAAGCAGGCGCTGCCAGGGGCGGCGCGGCAGGCAAGGCCGCCGGGGTCGGCGCCGACCGGACGCGGGCGGAGGTCGAGCGGGCGGAGGCGGCAGCGGCCGGGCCCGGACGGGAGAGGATCGGGAGGGGTGCGTCCAGGCGCCAGGCGGCGGGGGCGTCGGTGAACCGCCCGCGCGGGTCCGTGGACCACGGCACGACCGGGCCCCGCCGGTGCTCGCTCAGCCCGATCACCTCGACACCATGGGCGTGCAGCACGTACGCCCAGCTGAGCCCGGCGGTGGTGCGGTCCGTGATGACCGCCCGGTGCTCCACCCGGCCGTCCGCCCTTGGCCCGGCGCTGTACTGGCGGCCGGGCCACCGGCTGACGCCAGGGGCGGTGCGCACCTCGTCGGGTGCGCCGTCCAGAAGTTCGGCGCCGAGGGCGGACCACCCCACCGGGACGTCGTCGACGAGGTGACGGGCGAGGGCGTCGACGTCCGCGTCGAACCGGTACTGGAACGCGCCCAGAATCAGCGGGAGTTGGTGGCTGGGGAGGCCGTCGCTGTGGCAGTAGATCCCGCGGTAGCCGCTCGGTGTGGGGCGGGCGATGACGGAGCGTGTGGACAGATGATCTCCGAACGTCGGAACGAGGCGGGCCTGCTACCGGCTGCGGCGGTTGTGCGGGTCGGGGCCGCCCTGTTCGGTGAGGGCGGCGGCGGGTACGACGGCTCGGCGCTCACTGGCGCATCCCGGTGGCGCGGGGTGCTGCGGTGAGGGCCGGCGCCTCGGCGGGCAGGGCATCGCGCTGGGGCGGGGCCGCCGCGGCGGACCGGGCGGTCGCGGCATCCGCCCGAGGGGTGTCCGACGCAGGGATTGGCAGGATCGGCTCGTGCCCGAGGACGACCGCCGCCGCATCGAGGTCGTCGTAGGTGATGACGTCGAAGAAGCGGTTGCCCTCGGTGGTGAGCACCGCCGCGGTGCCGTCGGCCGGGTAGCTCGCCAGCAGGCGGGTGGGACCGGCGGCTTGGCTCAGGCGCGCGTGGACCACGAGACGCCCGGCCGCCACGTCCGCGGCCACGGCATGGACCCAGATCGTCCCCGGCAGGCGCGTCAGCGACGGCGCATCGGTCGCGGGCTCGGCCACGGCCTGCCGCTGCTCGGCCTCGCTGTAGAGGCGGAGCACGTCGTAGCCGGCTGCGGTGAGCAGCCGTGTGGCGTCGATGACGAGCCGCGGTACGACCGACGGCGAGGTGTCCCGAGGGGGCCGGTGCAGCCCGGTCGCGTCGTCGCGCACGAGTCCGGCCTGCTCCAGCCACTGACGGCTGGCCCGGTCGACCGGCTCGGCGGCGAGGGTGGCGCCGGCGGGGTCGGCGGCGAAGGTGATGGTGGGTGAGGGCACAGGCCTCCGATGCGGGTGGTCCGGTCGGGCGGGGTGTGACGGGGGTCTACTCGGCGTCGGGGCTGGAGTCCGGGTCGTGGACGTAGCCGAAGACGATCCGTTCCAGCTGGCCGAGGAGCAGGTCGCCGTGCTGGCGGAAGGCGTCGAGGCGCTCGGCGACGTAGTCCTGCCGGTCGGCCTCGGCGCGAGCGACGCGCGCGAGGTTACGGGTGGAGAGCCGTCCCCATTCCAGAAGGTCTGTAGGCGTGGCAAGGTCCATCCACACCCAGATCCCCGAGCCCAGCTTCAGCACGCCCTCGGGGTGGAACATCCCGGACTTCCGCCGGGGGTTGGGGCTGCGGCGCTCACCCCACCCGCGGACCAGGCCGTGGACGAGCTTGTCGAGAGCGGCGGCCTGTACGTGGGCTTCGAGGTCGGTGGCGGCGAGACGCTGGCGGACCTCGGCTTCGAGGTCGCCCTTGCGGAACCGCCCGCTCTGGTCGGTTACGGCGTGCGCTGCCTCGTCGACGATCTCCCACAGCCGGAGTTCGGCAGTCACACTCATGCGGCCTCACGCTCCCGCCACGCCTGGGCCATCTCGGTGAGCGCCACCATGGCCTGCTCGATCACCTCGCCGGTGATCGCCCGGCCGGTCAGCATGAACTGCGGGTCGTAGAGCGCCACGGTGTCGGTACCGCGTGCCTGCGCGAGCGGCGGAACCACCTCGCACAGGAACTGGGTGGCGACCTTGCGCCTGCGGATCTCCTCCTCGGCGCGTTCCTTGCGCTCGGCCCACGCGGCGGGCAGGCTCAAGTCGCCTTCGACGACGCGATCCGCCAGCTCGGGGTCTTCCGCGCGGAGCCGGGCGAGCTGGTTCTCGACGGAGTCCGCCTGGGCCTTGGTCTCCCGAGCGGCCTTGTACGCGTCGTCCAGGCCGACGGCGCCGTTGATGACCTGGTCCACGAGGTCGGGGGCGTGGCGGAGGACGGTCAGTGCCTGACCGATCCGGCCAAGCGAGACGCCGGTCCGTTCAGCGATTGAACGAGCGGACCGTTCACCCGCAGAACGGCCGTCCTGTTCAGCCGCTGAACAGTTCCTCGCTGTGACCATGGCAACCTGCCCCTTGGTCAGGTTGCGCCTACGGATGTTGATCTGCAGCGCGAAGTCGGCCGGGTCCGGGCCGTCGTAGGTGGCGAATCGCGGCTCTACGCCGGCGATCTCGCAGGCCTTGAGGCGGTTGCGGCCGTCGAGGAGTCGACCGCTGGTGTCGAGCATGATCGGGTTGTACTGACCCTTGGCCTTGATCTCTTCGGCGAGAGAGAGGAGTTCCTCGTCGTCGAGCATCGGGAAGGTGTTGGCGGTGGGGTGGAACTCGATGGTGGTGTCCTAGAGTTGAGGGGAAGGGCCGTCGCCGACCGCTGTGTCAGGGCTCGCGCTGTCACACGCTGACGCTGGCTGGTTCGCGAGGCGCGGCCTGCATCCTTGCGTCGGTGTCGAACAGTTCACGCTCGGCCGGATGCAGAAGATGCTGGACCACGAAAGACCTGCCCGCGATCTTGTAGAGGCCCCGGCCGCGGGTGAGGGCGGCGATGGCCTGGGTCTCGACGCCGGTCAGGCCGAGCAGGCTCGCGGTGGCGGCGAGCTGGTCGGGTTCCTGGCGGTAGATGATGCGGGTGGCGCAGTCGCTGAGGAGGCCCTCCGCGAGGGCGCGGCCCCGGGATCCGGCGTCGCCCGCGGACAGCAGGTCCGACAGGCGGTGGATCACCAGGAGGTTGGCGATGCCGAGGCCTCGGCTGAGCTTCCACTGCTGCTGCATGCGCTCCAGCAGCGGCAGGTGGCGCATCAGACGCCACGCCTCGTCGTAGACGACCCAGCGCCGTCCACCGGCGGGGTCGGACAGGGCGGCTTCCATCCATGCGGAGGCGCAGGTCATGGCGAGGATCAGGCCGGTGTCGTCGCCGGCGGTGCCGAGGCTGGAGAGGTCGATGCTGAGCATCGGCGCCGTCGGATCGAACCTCACGGTCGACGGGGCGTCGAACATTCCGGCCAGGTCGCCCTGGACGAGACGGCGCAGGGCGTGCGCGAGGTCCTCAGCCGCTGCGCCGAGGCGTCGCGCGGGGTCTCCGAGGGCGTCGTCGAGGCGTCGGGCGTTGCCGAGCATGGCGGCGACGTCGCCGAGCAGCGGCACCCGGTCGGTACGGTGGGCTTCGGCGACGACCTCGTCCAGCGCGACGTCGAGAGCGGTGTGCTCCATCGGCACCAGGTCGCGGTGCAGCACGGTGCGGGCCAGCGAGGCGAGGAGCAGGAGGCGGCGCTTGCGGACTTCGGTCGCCCACTCGGCCGGGTCGGCAGCGGCAGGCGTCGTGGGGGCGTCGAGCGGGTTGAGCCGGCCGCTCATGCCGGGGCCGAGCGCGATGGTCCGCCCGCCGAGGGCCTCGGCCACCGGGGTCCACTCGCCCTTGGGGTCGCAGGGGATGTAGATCTTGTAGCCGTGGGCGATGCTGCGCAGGGCAAGGGACTTGGCGAGTGCGCTCTTGCCCATGCCGATGACGCCGGCGAGCAACAGGTTCGGATTCGTGAACCCTTCGATGCGGCCGTACAACTCGAAGGGGTCGAACGAGAAGCCGGCTTCGGCGTGGACGTCGCGGCCGATGTACATGCCGCCGGCGCCGAGGCCGCCCTCGGCGAGGAAGGGGAACGCTCCGCTCGCGGTCGCGGTGGTCATGCGGTGGGCGGGGAGTTTGAGCTTGCCGCCGCGGGCGGAGGCGGCGCCGGGGCGGCCGGAGGACGGGTAGACGGGGCGGGCGTCGAGTTCGTCGACCTGAGTCGTGGTGCGTCGGCGGGGCTGGTTGGCGAGGCGGGCCTCGCGGTGGGCGGCGGCGAGGTCGCGGCGGGCCTGGCGGCGGCGGTCCCGGTCGCTGCGGCTGGGCGTGAACAGGGCGCTGGCGCTGGTGTTCTTGGTCAAGGGGCGGGCGCTCTCTCCGGGCTCAGCGGCGGATCAGGTCGGTGGGGGTGCTGATCTGCCGCACGCGGGTGGAGGCCTTGAGGTGGCGCTGGCAGATGGTGAGGTCGGGGGCGCCTTCGGGAAGGCGCAGTGCGCAGGCCTCTCGGGTGGGCGCGCGTCCGTCGGGGCGGGGGGCGGCGTGGTAGGCGGCGTGCAGGTACTCGCTGACCTGCCACATCCGG
The DNA here is from genome assembly GCF_056437345.1 of Kitasatospora sp. NPDC042419. NCBI lineage: Bacteria > Bacillati > Actinomycetota > Actinomycetes > Kitasatosporales > Streptomycetaceae > Kitasatospora > Kitasatospora sp. NPDC042419. The sequence goes on along the minus strand of NZ_JBWKAW010000003.1, from coordinate 103,786 downwards.
ATCCTGGCGTTGTGGAGCTGGTCGCCCTCGGCGGTGGCGTGGGCGCGGGTGCGGACCGTGGCGTGGTCGAGGAGCACGTGCAGCGTGACGGCGTGCTCGTGCAGGGCGTCGAGTTCGACGCGCGTCAGTGGCTGGTCGCTGGTCAGCTCGGTGTCGCGGTGGCAGGCGAGGGCGGTGGTGGCGAACCCGATCAGGTTCGGCTCGTCGTGCATGGGGTGCCCTTCGGCGGTCAGAGGCGGGCCAGCGGGAGGGCGGCGGCGGTGAAGGCCTCGGCCTGCTGGAGGGTGAGGCGGCGCAGGTCGATCAGGGCGGCGACGGCGGCGGTCTCGACCTGGGCGCAGGCGGCGCTGAGCTGCTCGGCGTCGTCGGCGGACACCACGAGCAGGCCGGTCATGGCGACATCGGCGTGTCCGGCGATCAGCTGGAGCTCGCGTGCCTTCACGTCGGCGTACTCGACGGTGTCGGCCTCGGAGTCGACCTGGCCCCGGCGCACACGCTCGGCGGCGTCGGCCACGATGGTGGCCTTCTTGCGCTGGACGTCCTTGAGGGCGGCGTCGATCTGCTGCGGCGTGTAGTGCAGGGACAGCGTTCGCCGCACGCCCGAGGAGTACAGGAGCTGGTGGAGGAAGCCTGCCGAGGTTTCGGTGCGGGGCCACTGCTCGATCCAGAAGGTGGCGTGGTGCGCGCTGTCGGTGCGGATCTTCTCGGGTTCCTCGACGAGGACGACGGGGCCGGCGGCGGCGACGTCGGCCTCGGGGCGGCCGGAGTCGGACCAGCGTTCCAGGGCGCCGAGGACGGCGGGGTCGTAGGCGGTGCGAACGACGGCGGCGATCTCGCCGGCGGTGAGCCAGCCGCCGGGCACCAGGCCCGCGCCGCGCACGGACTGGTCGAGCGAGGCGGTGAGCTGGGCCAGGACCGAGAATGCACCGGCCAGGCCGCCGCCGGCCTGGTTGATCAGGCGCCGGGCCTCGCGCAGGTCGAGGGCGATGGCGATGTAGGCCTCGTGGGGGGCCGCGGCGGGGCCGGCGGCTGCGAGCAGGTCGGCGTAGATCGGGCCGGCGACCGGGGTGTTGGGCAGGCCGTGTTCCAGCCAGTACCGCTGCAGGGCGTCGCCGCTGTCGGGGACGGTGCGTTCCAGGACCTGGATGCGGGCGATCTGTCCGGAGCGGGACAGGGCGGCGAGTGCCCGGCCCCAGCCGCGGACGTTGTCGGACTGCGTGGCCGGGTCGAGCAGGGCGAAGGCCCGGGAGGAGACGCGGGTGACGGCGGTGAGTGTCCCCTGCTGCTGGTCGTGGACGGCGCCGAGCCGCCCGTCGGGCGAGGTGACCGCGCGCAGCGAGGCGGCGGTGCCGGGCAGGTGCAGCAGGCCCTCGACGGTTGGCCGGGTGGAGGGCCGGGCCAGCCAGATCAGCTGCCCGCGGGTGCGGCGCAGCCAGTAGCGCAGGCCGATCGGTGCCCACTCGGCGAGGGACCGGCCGCGTATGCGGAAGACGACGGCGACGGCGAGCAGTACCCACAGCGGGGTCAGGGCGAGGGCGCCGAGGATGCCGACGGTCATCAGGACGGCGAGCAGGAGGGCACCGCCGAAGGCGGTGGCGACGAGCTGGGGGAGGGTGAGGCCGAGGAGGATGCCCCGGCGGGAGCGGGAGGGGAACTTGATCGTGGCGGGTGTCTCGCTGGGCGTCAGGGGATGCTCTCGGGGTGCGGGGGCGGGGAGCCTGCCCCTGCTCCTCCCGACGGGGCAGGACCGGGAGGAGCAGGCAGAGACGTTTCTGCACATGGGGCGGGGGGAAGCGCCGGGCCGTCAGGGGGACGGCGGGCGCTGGGGGAACGTGAAGCGCTGGCCGGCGCCGGAGGCCGCGCCTGCGGCGGAAGGCCCGGAGGGCTGTGCGATCACGGGATCGAAGGCCGGCCCGGCGGAGGCGGGGGCGGCGGGTGCCGTGGCGGAGGAAGCCGGGGCTGCCGTGCCCGAGGTCTTCAGGGCAGGGGAGCCGGCCGCCGCGTGGGCTGCCGAGGCTGTCGAGCTGCCGGAAGGAGCGGAGGCGCCGGGGGATTCGGCGCGGGTGACGAGCGGTCGGCCCTTGTCACCGTCGGCGCGGTCGGAGCGGCTGATCAGCGGAACGCCGCCGTCGCCGTCGCCGCTGCGCTGCTGCCCGTACTTGAACGAGGTGGGCGCGGCCTTGGCGAGGTCGACTGCTCCAGGACCCTGCGGTGCGGCGCCGCTGCCGGAGGCGTTGGCAGTGGCGCCGGACTGCGTGCCGGGGATCTGGGCCGGGCCCTGCGGGGTGGATCCGGCGGCGCCGGCCCCGGCCGCGGCTCCGCCGCCTGCGCCCATGGCCATCTGTCCGCCCTTCTTGGCGGCGGCGCTCGCGACCTGCAGGCCGGCGGCGGTCGAGCGGTGCAGGTCGTGCGACTGCCCGTCACCGGCCCAGTGGACGAACTTGTAGATCATGAAGGGCGACAGGAGGACCAGGGCCATGACGACCAAGCCGGCGATGATGTCGCTGAGAGCCTGTATGCCGTCCTTGGTGTCGGACTTCCCGAGGGCGGACACGCCGACCAGCATGATGATCGTCATCACGAGCTTGGAGAACACGACGGTGGCGGTCGCCTCCACCCAGCGGCGCTTCCAGTCGCGGGTCGGCTCCCACGGGCCGCCCGCGGCAGCGAACGGCGCGAGGATCACCAGCACGAGGATCGACACCTTGCGGAAGATCATCATGCCCCAGTAGAGGATCGCGCCGACGGCGCAGCCGAGCGCGACCAGGGACGGTACGGCCCAGCCCAGCGGGGTGGTGATGGTGATCATGCTGACCTTGACGAGGCGCCGCACTGCATCGTCCATCGAGGAGTTGGCGATGGTGAACAGCCCACGCGACAGCGCGTCGACGACCACCAGCGCGACGCTGGTGAAGGAGATCGCGCACATGGCGAAGAACACTGAGCTGATGGTGGCGGTGACGGCCTGGCCGAGGGCCTGGCCGTCACGTCTCCAGGCGGCCCTCACCAGTTGAAGCGTGAAGGTCATCACGATCATGGTCAGGGCGATGGGCAGGATGAGGGCGTAGTTGGTGCGGAACCAGGCGGCACCGAGGTCGACGTTGGTGGTCTGGTCGACGGCACGGCTGGCGAGGTCGACGGCCGACTTGGCGAGGTCGCCGGCCGACTTCGCGATCCAGTTGCCGATGCTGGAGGTGATGGAGTCGGACACGCCGCCGACGACGGTGTCGCACAGCAACCCCGCACCCGGAAGATCACAAAATCCGATGGTGTCCTCCTAGTGGTAGAGCGGGACGGGGGTCAGGGGTAGACGGTGGGGGCGATGGCGGCGAGCGTGCAGTCCTTGCCCGGGCGGCACTGGACGGCGAGGGTCAGCGCGCGGGCCTCGGCGCCCCGGCCGCCGTCGCTCCAGGCGATGTCGACCTTGCCGGTGACGGTGACGGCGTAGATGTACGCCCTGGTGAGGGCGGTCGGGTCATTCGCGATGGCCTGGGCGTAGGTCGCGGGGACGTGGGCCTCGATGTCGCGGGCCGTGGAGGTCTGGGCGTTGTCGCGCAGCCGGGACCACAGCACCGGGTCCGGCACCTGGCCCTCGACGCTGGCGCCGTCGGCGTACTCGATCTCCGGGGTGAGCCACAGTCGCAGGCCGGAGACGAAGCCCTCCTGGGTGACCGCGCGGGCGTCGTAGGTCCACAGTGTCTGGGCGAACGCCGCAGCGAAGCCGGTCGGGCTGGTGGTGTGCGGCGGCCGGGCGACGGTGGGGCCCGCTTCCGCGGGCAGGGTGTCCGGCGGTCCGACCGGTGGGGCGGGTGTGGGATCAGGGCGGGCGGCGGGCGAGGGGCCGGCCGGGGGAGGGGCGGTGTGGCCGCCGCCTGCCAGCCGGGCGAGGAGCCCGGCCAGCAGGCCGACGACCAGCAGCACGCCCAGTCCGATCAGCAGCCGGTGCCGCAAGGGCGAACCGCCGCTGGTGGAAAGGGGCTTGGGCACTTACTTGACCTGCGTCCCGAGCGCGGAGAAGAAGGCCACGAGCCCGTTGGCGGCGCCGAGGAGCAGGGCGACGCCCCCGGCGACCATGGCGCCCTGCTTGCCCTTCTGTTCGGCTCCGTGTGATCCCGAGTGGTGGCCCCAGGCCCAGACGACGCCGGCGACGCACATCGCGCCTACGGTCGCGACCACGGCGAACAGGTTGATCGAGGACACGACCTGCTTGAGGACCGTGAGGCCCGGCAGACCGCCCTCGGCCGGGGCGACACCCGGATCGTAGGCGAGGTGGGAGACAGCCTCGGCGGCAAGGATGAGCGACGACAAACGGGTTCTCCGGAAGGGGATTTGGGCGCGCGAGAGCGCGAAGCGGCGCCGTCGCGGCGCGAGAGAAAGAGAGAGAAAAAGGGGGAGAGGCGAAAGCTCAGGGGGCGACGCGGCGGATGTCGGTCACGCCGGATTTCCACGCACTGAACTGAGCGATCCGCACCACGTCACCCGTGTGCGGGGCGTGCACGACGAGGCCGGAACCGATGTACATGCCCACGTGCTCGGGCCCCTTGGGGCCGGGTTCGGTGAACAGCAGGTCACCGGCCCGCAGGTCGCCGAGCGTGACGACGGAGCCCTGCTTGACCTGGTCGTAGGTGACGCGGGCGAGGGTGGCGCCGCCGGCCTTGTACGCCTGCTGCATCAGGCTGGAGCAGTCGCAGCGGCCCATCGGATCCGGGCCGTGGCTGTCAGTGCACAGCCCGCCCCACTGGTACGGCGTGCCCAACTGGCCCAGCGCCCAACGGATCGCGGACTGGACGGCCTGCGGCACGTCGGTAGGGATCTGGTAGCCGGGCGGAAGGGCGCCCGCCGGGATCAGTCCCCAGTCGGTGTCCGTACCCGGCGGTGTGCACGACCCGGCGCCGGCGACGGGCGCGGTGCCTGTCGCCGGGGCGCCGATGGCCGCACCGACCGCCTGCTGCAGGGCGATGGCCAGCGTCTCCCATTGCGCGTAGGCGTCGGGGAATCCGCTGCGCTGCACCTCCTGCGCGGCGACGGTGAGCGGCATCTCCTGCCAGCCCTTCACCTTCAGCAGCGCCTTGTAGAAGGACGTGCTCGCGTACACCGGGTCCATGATCTGCTCGACGGATCCCCAGCCCTGGGACGGGCGTTGCTGGAAGAGGCCGAGCGAGTCGCGGTCGCCGCCGTTCAGGTTCCGCAGCCGCGACTCCTGCATGGCGGTGGCCAGCGCGATCACCTGGGCCCGGGGAGGGACCTGCAGCGCGACACCGGTGGCGACGATCTGTTGGGCCATTGGGATCTGCACGCTCGGCAGATCCAGGCCCGGCACCGGGGTGGTCGGCCCGACCTGGCCGCCCAGGATCTGCTTGACCGCGGCTTCGACCGCCGCCGCGTCCACAGCCTGTGGATTGCCCGAGGTCGAGCACGCGGCGGAGGCGTCCTTGGCGGTGACGATCGCCAGGGGAAGGATCAGCGCGAACGGTGTCAGAAGAACGGCGGCGCCGAGACCGGCGGCGACCTTCTTCACACGGCCCGCCGGTCGGCCGCACCCTTTCGGTCGGCGCCCGGCGGGCGGGCAAAGGTGGAGATGGGCAGGTTGATTCCCGTCACGTGGAAACTCCGATCGTGTGGAGCGCGGGCGGCTCGTCCAAAGGCGTCCCGGCGCAGCGGTGAGAGGGTCGAATAACACCCGAGAGATTGGCGCCCGCAGTAACCGGCGGAAGTTCCCGCTTCCATCGGTGCTGGTCAAGGCACTCTCGGCGTCGGTTAACACGCTAAGGGCCCGCATATCTCCCGTGCAAGGAATTCACGGATATCCGCGAATATGCGTGAATTCCTTGCACGGGAGATATTGCGGCGCCTATGGTCTCTCCAGGCCCGCCGGTGTACCACGCCGCGGGCCTTTCTGTGCGCCGCCGAAAGGCCATGGCGCAGCCTGTTGGCCCCCATCTTGCGAGGTTCCTTGCCCGACTACACCCTCCACCGGGGCGATGCCCTGACCCGCCTGAGTGAACTGGAGAGCGGCTCCTTTGACTGCGTGATCTGCGACCCGCCCTACAACAGCGGAGGCCGCACCACCCAGGAGCGCGTCGGCCGGTCCGCCCGCGACAAGTACACGACCGCGGGCTCCAAGCGGGTCCTGCCGGACTTCCCCGGCGAGAACAAAGACCAGAGGTCGTACGGCTTCTGGCTGTCCCAGCTGCTCGCCGAGGCCTACCGGCTGACGGTGGACGGCGGCACCGCCTGCATCTTCGCGGACTGGAGGCAGTTGCCGACCACCACCGACGCGATGCAGGCCGGCGGCTGGCTGTGGCGCGGCATCGTGCCCTGGTACAAGCCCTCCGCCCGCCCGCAGAAGGGGCGCTTCACCCAGAACGCCGAGTTCGTGGTCTGGGGCTCCAAGGGAGCGATGGACGGCGACCGCAACCCGGTCTACCTCAAGGGGCTCCTGGAGGGCAGCCAGCCCAGCGGCTCCAAGCGCCAGCACATCACGCAGAAGCCGGTCGGCATGATGCGCGAGCTGGTGCAGATCTGCCCGCCCGGCGGCCGGATCCTCGACTTCACCGCCGGATCCGGGTCCACCGGGGTCGCCGCTCTCCTCGAAGGCCGTTCCTTCCTCGGCGTGGAACTGACCGACCACTACGCCGACATCGCCGAGCAGCGCCTTGCCGAGGCCAAGCTCGCCGCCGAGGAAGCCGCCGTGCAGCCCGCGTAGCCCGCCCTGCTCCTCCGCGCGCCGCCCCATCCCGATCTTGGAGTCGACCTGCCCAGCAACTGCCCCGCCATGCCCGCCGCCGAGCCCGAAACCCCGGACAAGGACTGCTTCGACGGCTGGAGCCTGCACCAGCTCCCGGACGGCGGAGAGGTGTTCGCCAGCCCCTGCCAGCGGGTTCGGCTGCACTTCCCGTCGACACCCGCCTGGGACAGCGCCGTCACCGTCGCCGCCTACAACGGGCCGACCGGCGAGCCGCTGTGGCGCGCCCGCTTCGACGACACCGCGCCCGACACGGTGATCGGCTCGCTGATGTGCGCGCTCGCCCACGACCTCGCGCAGCCCGACCGCTACGACCAGCAGCGCGCGCTCGTGGGACCCGCTGTCGAGGACCCGGACGACCTCCTGGCCTCGGCCAGGCACTGCCCCGGCGCCACCTCGCCCGCTTGGTGCGGCTGCCCCCGGGCCTTCGGCCTGGACCGCACCTACCTCACCCGAGCGGGGTGGCGGCTGTGGGGCCTGCACGACGACGGACGCCGCTGGCACGCCCACTTCGACGCGGCGACACCCGCCCACCTCATCGCCGCGGCCTGCCACCCGCTCGACGAGCACCCCACCTGCGGCTTCGCACCGGAGACGGCCGACGGCCCGCACGCCGGCCGGGCGAGCGCGCCGCTGGAGACGCTGCTCGCCGCCGCCCGCAAGGTCGTCGCCGAGACCGGACGCACCTCGGCGACGGCCCTGGCCGAGGGCCTGCGCGCCCGCGGCATCCCCGTCGGCACCGCGCGGGCCCGCAAGATCGCCGCGCTCCTCAAGGCCGAACGCGCCGCCAGCCTGCTGTAGAACCCGCACGCAGGGCGGCCCCGGAACAACCGGGGCCGCCCCCACCTCTCTGGAGCACCGATGACGCCGCCGCCCGCCCACGACATGCCGATGGTCGTCCACCCCGGATACCTCGCCGGCCCCGGCGACGCCCCGCACGCCCTGCACACGTTCACCAGGGGACGCGAGGACTGGACGCTGACACCGGTCGGCAACCAGCTCGTCGCCGCGCACCAGCGGCACCCCGTCCTGCTGACCCTCGACCCGGACGACGACGGGCCACGCTGGACGATGGCCTCCCTGAGCCACCCCGCCGGCCTGCTCGAATGGCACGCCACGTTCGATGCCCGAACCCCGGCCGAGGTCGTGACGGCCGTGGCCCGCCGCCTCGCCTTCGCCCTGGCCCAGAGCACCGACGCCGAACGCGACCGGCAGCTCTGGGGACACGACCACCCGGTCGCCGGTACCGCGGACGCCCTCGACGCCGAAACCACGCGCGCCCACCACTGGACCCGCGCCGGCGACCTGCGCACCACCCTCACCCTCGACAACCCCGACGGCACCGCCGCCCTGCGCGTCCACCGCTTCGTCGAACGCTCCGGCAGCGACCCGCTCGACACCGTCTTCACCCTCCGCGCCGGGGCCCGCGGCCACCAAGACGACTGGTGGCGAGCCGAGTTCAGCCGCTGCATCCCCACCGCCGTCCTCCTCGCCGCAGTGCGCACCGTCACCGACCCCGGCCACTACGAGCGCCACGCCTCCCAGATCCCCATGCTCCACCGGTCCCTCCTGCGCACCCACCCGGTGGCCCGCCGCCGCCCGCAGGCCCGTCCGTGAGCGATGACCACATCCCGTCGCCCCCGGCCTCCGGAAGCCGGGCCCTGGCTCCCGACACCCTCGTCACCGTCACCCCGGGCCACCTGGCCGGTCCCGGCGACCCCGATGCGGGCTTTGCCGAGTTCTTCGAGGACTGCCCCGGCTGGAAGCGCTACCGTCCGAACGACGAGACCTCGGTCGCCGTCCACGAACAGCTCACCGCCAGGATCGAACTCGACCACGAGGCGACAACCGGACCACGCTGGACCATCGCCTCCTACGAGTCGCCGGTCGGCGAACTCGACTGGCGGGCCACGTTCTGCACCCGGACGCCGGTCGAGGTGGTGATGGCCGCGGCCCGCCAGCTGTCCGCAGCGCTGAACTCCTTCTCGGCGACTGCGAGCGACGAACTCCTGTGGGGTCGGCACCCCCGCCGCGAAGCGATTCTGCAGTCCGTGGCGGCGGGCGACCCGCCCTGGCAGGAGTACCAGCCCGCGCAGGAGTTCATCCGCCCCGACCGTACGGGCGGCATCCGCACACAGGAATCCGGTGCGCACCACCCCGCCTCGGCGGTGGAAGTCACTCTGTGGGCAGGCCCGCGAGGATACGCCGACGCCCGATGGCAGGCCCAGTTCACCCGGAACACCCCGAGCATGCTGATCACGGCCGCTCTCGACGAGGTCGTCCAGCCGCTGCCCGCCACGCGGCTCATGAACCAGGTGCCCGCGCCCAACCTGACGCAGGTCCGCGCCGAGGCGCGGCACCCGCGCCGAGCCGCCGCCGCCGTCCGCGGACGCCACACGTCCCCTGGCGCTCATGCGCTCCGGCCCGGTTCCACCGAGTCGGCCATCAGGCAGGCGAAGCGACGCTCGTGACCGACCCGGTGCCACAACGGGAGAGCACGAATGCCGTTCCGGCGGTCGTACCGAACCGGGCACCAGCACCGCAGCCGTGGCCGCGCCTGCGGGCGACGGCCACCAGGACCACCAACGCTCCTGCCGCGCTTCCGAGCAGGAGCCGGACCCGCCCACCGCCAAGGCCCCACCCCCGATCCCTACGGAGACCCACCTGACCTCCACCACCCAGGCCGCGGCAACCGAGACCGACGGCGACACCCACGTCCACCCCGTCTACCTGGCAGGCAGCCGCTACACCGGGGACTTCGCCCTTCAACCGCTCCTCGACCTACCGGACACTCGGGCCCACAACGACGAGTACGGCAACTTCTACCTGACCACCGCAGACGGTCGGATCCGCATCGGGTTCATCCCGGAGCAGGACTGGGACACCCTGTGGCAGCTCGCCGTCGCCCCGGGGCCCTTCGCCGACCCCCACTGGGTGGCGAGCTTCTCCGATGACACACCGACCGAGATCGTCACCGCCGTCACCACGAAACTCGCCGACCTCTACCGGCCGAGCGAGGACGCATGGCTCACCGAGCGCACCGCCGGCCCACTGGAGTGGATCGCACCCTACGCCGCAGCCGGCTGGACCGCCCACGAAGTCGATACCGGACAGCTCACCCTGCACTCACCCGACACCCTGGCCAAGGTCACCTACAGCCTGCGCCCGCTCGCCCGCGAGGACGCCGAACAGGCCGGCCAGGACGGCCGGTACACCATCGGCACCGTGTCCAGGACAGGCTGGTACGGACGGTTCAGCAGCGGCACACCGTCCCGGATCCTCGACGCCGCCTCCGCCGCCATGCTCGACCCCGCCCCCATCCCGCGCTACCGCAGCGAACTCGGCCCCTACAGCCGACGAACGGCCTCGATCACGCCGATCACCCCACCGGCTCCCACCCCGGCCGACCTCCAGCGGGCCGCAGCCCGAGTCCGCACCGCCCCGAGGATCCTCCTAGCCGCCCCCGCCGACGCCAGCACCCGGCTCGCCTGGACCACGACCACGCCCGGCCCGAGACGCCGCTGACCCCAGCCGCTACCCATTCCCGTGCAGCGCCGCCGCGCCCGACGCCTGCACCGCGGCCGACAAGGAGAAACCCCATCCCACCCACCTACACGATCAGCCGCTCGGCGACCACCGGCACCATCGCCGAAGGCCCCTTCGACGACCTCGCGCTCACCCTCCTGCGGCGCGAGGGTTTCAACGACATGCACATCGCAGGCGGCACGCTCCACGCCCAACTGCCCCACCACCTCAGCGAGCAGGACCAGAACCGGGCAGCCTCCTCAGCGGCGAGTCTCCTGCACGCCAACGGCTTCACGGTCGACCTCGACCCGGCACTCGGCACCCCGCCGCCCACCGCCGCCTTCGTCCCCACCGCCGTCCCCGACCCGGCAGCCGCCCTCGCCGACCTGACCCACCGCCTGAGCACGGGCGACACCGGATACGACGGAACAGCACGCCTCACCCAGGCCGTCCTCGGGCCCGACGGCGCCCTCGCCCAGCTCGTCGCCTTCACCGAGGGCGCCGCTGCCTGGAGCGCGAGGCTCGGCCACGGGCCGGGCGACGACCTGTCCGACCTCCTCGCCGAGAGCGCCGACACCCTCGGCGAACTCCAACGAAGGCTTGGCGACACCGCGACACGCATCACCACCATGGGCGCCAGCTGGGAACCACACCGGTCCAGCCCCCGCCAGGCAGCAGCCACCGCCGGAACCCACTCGACCAGTACCGGCACCACTCCCGCGCCGCAGACACCGGTACAGGCACCGTCGGCAGAACCCCACCCCGGTCGGCGCCGATGACCGACACCACCCCATCCCTCGTCACCTTCGGCACGTTCGGCACCACCGTGGTGGCCGTCGGGGCCCGGCCCGAGCGCCACCCCGACGCCGCCCGCCAGCTGGAGAAGGCCGGCTTCGCCTACCGGCCGGACGCCGGCGTGCACGAGCTGCCCGCCGAGACCCACCCCCAGGACGTCGTCCTGCGCATCGAGTTCGCGGCCGACCTCCTCACCGCCGCCGGGGTCGACGGCCTCGGCATCGACCCCGACCTGACCCGGCTGCTGGAGCAGCAGGCCCGGCACCTCTCCGCACAAGCCCACACCGCAGGCCTTCCCGGCCCGGACGGCCCACCTGCCCCGACACCCCGAGACCCGCACGGAGGTGCCCCGTCGCCGACCCGGACACGATGATCGACGTCACCCCCCGGTACCTGGCCGGGCGCGACTACAGCAACCAGGTCTTCGACCGGCTCGTCACACGATGGGGGTGGGGCCGCGCCGATGCGACCGAACTCAACCAAGAGTTTGGCTGGAGTCCCGACCATCGATTCCGCCTCGGGGCCGGCCAACTCGACCCCGGCGCGTGGTGGCGCATCGCTGCGGCGAAGGAACCGCTCGGGCCGCCCGAGTGGCAAGCGGGCTTCTCCCAGGAGACCCCGCCCGAGATCGTCCTCGCCGTCACCGAGGAACTCGCCCGCACCGGCTCGGCCATCGACTGGACCGGCGAGAGCCATCCGGCGCTCAAGGCCCCCACCGACCGCCGGACCCTGATCCACACCCTCCTCGACGCCGGCTGGCGCAGCACCTACCGCGACGGGCGCCTCGACCTGGAGGCCCCCGACCACCTCGCCCGCGTCCAGATCCGCATCGACCCGCACGGCGACCCGTTCGACCTGATGAGCCAGCCCCACCTGTACGTCGAGGTCGGCCCCCGCGACACGGGGGGCTACCCGCCGTACTGGCAGGCCATGCTCACGACGACCGCCCCCACCGTCGTCGTCGACGCCCTCGCCCAGGCCCTCACCGACCCCACCCCCCTTCAGCGCGACCGGGACTGGGTGGACGAGGAACTGCTCGCCCACCTCGGCCACACGGTCGATGGTGTGCTCGCCGACACCGATCCACAGGCTCCCGAGCCGCGCGAGGCTGCCCGCCCGTACACCGAGACGGACCTGCGGGAAGCGGCAGCCGAGGTCTGCGAGGAAGCGCTGGAGTGGACCGAGGACCTCGACCTCACACCCGACATGTACATCGAGGACCGGCTCATCCCCAGCAGCCGAACCGGCACCCCCACGACGTGGGGCCAACTGCCGTCGGAGCAAAAAGCCCTGGCGTACCTGCTGGTGACCGACATGGTCGTCGCGGCCGCGGCGAGTGCACCGGCACTCCTCGACCTTCCCCTGGGCGCCAACCTCGACCCGCTGCCCGCGAGCCGAAAGCCGACCCCGCCCCTCGCTGCGAAGCTCAGCGAACTCGCCTTCACCATAGGCGACCTGAAGGACGCGGCAGCCTACGCCGCTGCGGCGCAGATCAACGGGGTGGACCTCAGCGGAATCGCCGATTCGCTGCACGACCGGCCGGTCGGCGACGGCACCAAGTGGACCTGGGGATCACTGCCGACCGCCCAGCACAAGCAGGCGCTCCACGAGATCGACCGCCTGCTGACCGGGGCTGCCGAGCGCACCCCGGAGCTCTTCGCCCCGGACTTCAGGCCCGCGCCGCTGGCCCTCGTCACCCCGGTCTACCTCGCCGGCCCCGGCCATGACCGCACCTCCGCGGCCAAGCCCTTGACCGACCAGGGCTGGACCACTGAGGAGCAGGGCGACACCACGGTGTACACCAGCCCGTGCCGACGGCTGCGCGCCCAGTCGACCATCGACGATAAGGGGACGAGCTGGACTGCCTCCCTCCACTACCCGCTGGGCGGCGAGGAGGTCTGGCGGGCCAGCGCGGACCGCCGCACCCCGCCGGAGATCGTGGCCGCCCTGCACACCGTCCTCGCCGCCAACGCGGCCGAGCTGGTCCGGCCGTCCCGGCACACCGCACACGGCCTCGCGCCGGTCATCGCCGCAGGCTGGCACGACAACAGCACCCGCGAGCACCTGATGTGGGACTCGCCGGACGCCGAGACGGCCAGCGTCTACCGCTGCACCGCCCCCGCCGGGCAGATGTTCGCCGGGGAGAGCCGCGCCTGGCAGATCAGCGCCGGCAAGCTCGGTCCGGGCGAAGTCGAGGGCTGGACCGTCGAGATGTCGGAGAACATCCCGGCCCCGCTGCTGGAAGCCGTCACGGCCGCCATGACCGACCCCACACCGGTGGCCCGCCTCGGCCGCGACCTCACCTCCGAGCACCTGCTGTACCTCGACGTCCGCCCGCTCGTCCCGCAGACCCCGTCCGGCCCGTCCGGCCCGTCCGGCCCGTCCGCGCGGACGCTGGCCGCCCGTACCAGGACAACCAAAGCCGCGCCCGCAGCAGTACTCACCGGAGAAGTGAAGAGCGCGGCGCCGTCCGGGCACCGCCGCCTCTGCTGACCGTCGCCCCTGACGAGGAATCCTGAAGCCCACCCATGCCACCGTCCCCACCGTCCTCGCCCCGTTGGCAGACGGTCTCGCCACCGGCCGCCAGGCCGTCGCCCGCCGGGGCGGCGTACTGCTCACCGCCGAACTCGCCCAGGCCGGGATCCGGGACAACACCTACAACGGGATCCTGATCCGCGCCGTCCTGCTGGAGAACGGCGCCGAACTGGGCTCGAACCGCTTCGACTTCGACGCCCACGGCACCGTCCCCCGCACCGGCTTCGTCCACACGCTCCACGACCTCGACCGCATTCACCGCTCGGGAGAGCTCGACCCCTAACCCCTGCGCAGCGCAATCGGCCAATACCTGGAGGTCTACGCCGTCGCTCCCGCCGAGCCGCCCCCGCAACACGGCGACGCCCAGGTCGCCACACGTGCCGCAGCCGCCCGGACCACGAGCCCAACCCTCCCCCTCCGGTCGAGCGACACCACGCCCGCGCCCGCTGCGCCACCCATCGACATCACCTCAGGTCCGGCAAGACGGAGCTGGTGAACTGGCCCGAGGTCACCCATGAAGCAGTGCGGGGCTCAAAGCCCTGCACTGGCACCGACGCAACCTGGAGCCCCCGTTCCGGACTTCCACTTCCACGACTGGACACCCGCCGACGATGCGAGCGCCGACGCGCAGGATCAGTTCCTCAAGGCCGACTGGTTCTATGCCCACGGGACGTACGACTTCCTCTCCCGGAGCGTGAGCCGCGACAGCCTCGACGAGTACCTGATCTACGCAGACAGAGGCGCCGACTGGGACTACCCCGGCGTCAACCGGATCTTGTGTGCGCACATCCGCCTCGACCCGGCCGAGCGCACGTTCACCATCGACAAGGCGGGCCGACCGACCTTCGAACTCGGAGCCGCCTGGCTGATCAGCCGCGGCGCCGACCCCGCCGTGTTCCGCTCCGACGTGGGCACACCCAGAGGCCCAAGCACGCTGCAGGAGGCCCAACTCCTCGAACACCTCAGGCTGTTCGGTGATCGGTACCACGTTGTCAACCACGACACCGACACCCACCAGCAGTACGAGACCTGGGCCATCCTCAAGGACACCACGGCGGACCCCGAAGACCAGAGCCGCCTCCTGCTCCTCGAACAATGGCGCTGGGACGAGCGGACATGCAAGCGGACAGTGCGACTGGCCGAGTTCGATTCCTACGACGCGATCGCGGAGTGGCTCGAGGACCGCACAGTTCCCCTGACCACGGCCCAGGGCCGGAGCACGGCCGTTCCGGAGAGCCTTGTCCCGATCACCGGGGCGCTGGAACGCCTGCCAACAGTCGCTCGGCCGGGGCAGATCCACGCGGCGCGGATCCGAACCCTTCCCCCGGGCACCGGAAGAAGCGAAGCCCTCGGCCCCGTGCACGGCCATCATGCGAAGCCCGCAGGCCGCAGTCGCTGAAGCTCCACGGGCGTGCCTGGGCGGGCAGACGCTCGTTGGGCACCGAGAGCGCCCCCATCGGGTCGCGAATCGCGCCCTGCTCCACGCCGGACCGGCTGCCACACCCCCCGGCGGACCGGGCCGGGCAGGCGCGAAGCGCTGGGCGGGCGGGCCGCAGGGCCCGCCCGCCCAGGATCCGGCGCGGCGCTCAGGCGACCGCGTCGAAGCTCGCCCGCAGCAGCGGCATGGCCCGGTCGAGGTCCGCTGCCGAGCCGATCCGAACCTCCAGGTCCCCGGTCCCGTGGTGCCCGATCCTCGACACGTCCCGGGTGAACCCCGGCTCCAGGGGGACGGACTTCGGGTCCAGGCGGAGGAAGACCCGGAGTCCCCCGGAGAGCACCTTCACCGTGGCGAAGTTCCCGCTCCTGCGGTAGGCGATGTAGTGCCGCAACTCCACGCTGTGGGCGTCACCGAACGCCAACAGCCGACCGTCGAGCTCCTTGTACAGCGTCTGGACCTCGACCGGTGTGCTGGCCAGCCGCTGAGCGACCGTACGGCGACCGGCAGCCGGTGCGGCGGCGCTGCCCTGACCGGCCCGGGACGAGGCGCCGGCCGTGGAGGCCACCAGGTCCAGCGACAGCAGCTCCTCGCCGAAGTACTGGTACTCGACCAGGTCGATGCGGCGGCCGATCTCGCCAACGGCGTGCCGGTCGTAGCGGCTGTATGCCGCAGCCACACAGATGATCCGCGGGCTCGTCCAGTCGACCTCGTTGACCGCAGCGGCACCGAGCTTGCGGGATACGAGCGCCTCGAAGTCGGCCTGGTGGTCGCGGAGCCAAGCCATGTAGAAGAGGCCCTGGTTGATGACGTTCTCGTCACGCCCGCGCTTGTACTCCACCACCACCGGCGACCCGTCCTCGTCCAGGCCCAACGAGTCGATCCGCCCGGCGTGCACGGGACCCGTGGACACCTCCGAGTCCAGGAACCGGACACCGAGCAGCGCCGCCATGTTGCGCTCGATGTAGGCCTGCAGCTGCCGCTCCAGCGCGGCCGCCGACGCGGCGATCTCCTCCGCCAGGCCGCCGTTGGTACGGAAGAGCCTCAGTCCCATGCTTCCCCCTTGCGCCTCGCCGCCGGCCCCGCCCGGCGTACAGGAAAGCCACCCTAGTTCCCCGAAAGCGGGCAAACCAGGTCATGTTGCAGATATCTCACTTCTCGTCATGTCGGAATACCAATTCGTTGCGGCCGGTCTTCGTAGGCATGCCTGACGGTATTTCGACCCGGAGATAGGCAGCTGACGACTGCTGGTGGCGCATCGTATTCTTCGGTGATTGATGGACTCTGGACCTCCGAAAGGTGCGGGGAGGGCGGCCCGGTGGCGGACGGTGACTATGGGAACGAGGACCGGAAGAAGGTCCTAGAGGCGTGGGCCGGGGCGATCGGGCGCCCGAGTGGCGCGCACTACTCGCCGTACTCCCGCTGCCGGGAGTGTCTGACCAGCGTCGAGTGGCGGATGACCCTGCGTGGCAAGTGGGTGCCCTTCCAGCCGAAGGACTACCCCCGCGACCGGATGCCGGCGCGAGTGGCCTGGAGTGAGGACGAGGACGGGCTGATGAGGCCCGGCCGCCGCGCCGCCCGTTGCCGACTGATCCACTACGCGGTCTGTCCGGCCCGCATCGGAACCTTGGAGCCCGAACTTGATGCCATTCGGAGAATGCTGGGAGTCCGGGGCCGCAACTTCCGAATAGACAGCGGGGAGGACGAACCCCTGCGCCTGGTGCCGAACGAGTACGGGCTCTCGGTCGCCGCCCAGGAGGAAGGCGCGCTGTGGACTGCCGAGGAAGTCGCCGGGCAGCAGCCGCGCGTCGAGGTGTCGCGATGGGACAACTGGCTCCAGGTGCGTCCCCAGAATCCGGCCTCGCTCAGCGACGAGATCTATGTGGCGCTGAACCGCATGGGGGAGCGGACCGAGGACAGCTGGAGGATTCCCCGGACGCCCAAGAACGAGGGAGCGCTGCGACGGTTCGCAGTCCGGAACGACTGGACGTGGGCCGACCTGCCCGGAGCGGGCCCCGCAGGGACAGCTTGATCCGGAGGCCGGAGCCGGCAGTGCCACGGTGCGGCGCTCATCACAGATCAACAAGGTCGCGGCCGAGGGTGTGATTCGTACACTTACATCATGATCCTTGTCGAGTCCTACCCGGACGCCGCTCCTGTCGCAGAGCTGGTGGAGGCGCTCCAAGCAGTGGCCCCCGGATGCGCGAGCCTGGCCCAGCAGGAGGCCTTCGGTGACCTGCTCGCCGGAGGCGAGAAGGTGTTGCGGGTAACCCCGCACGGGCAGTGGGACTCGTGCTCGACGGGCGCGCCGCATCTGGCCTACACCGTGCGGTGGTCCGAGCCGGAGCAGTGCGGTGGCCCGGCCTCTGCCATCGACTGCCCCTACTGCGTAGAGAACGTGCTGCGGGAAGAAGTCCTCGCTGATCACTCGGGCACACGGGTGTCGCACACCTGGTGGACGGATCTGAACCTGGCCGCCGTCTTGACGGCACCCTTTGACGGTCGGGGCGAAGCGGCCTCGACAACCGCCCACCCGGCGCCCGAGAATGCCGGCGGCTCTACGGAGTCTCCGCGCCCATGGGGCGCCTGGGTCGGACTTGCTGAGGCCATTCTCGGGACCTACGAGGCTGGGGCCCGGCAGGAGTCTGGCAAGAGGCTGCTGGTCGCCATCGGGCGCTGACGCTCAAGCGGCGGAAGCCGCCCGTGACGCGGGATGTATGCGCGCCGTCGTCGAGTGCCCGACTTCGCGAGGAATGCCTGGGGCTGGGCGGGGTTCCAGCGCTCGCTGAGAGGTCCGTTCTGGAGCTGGTCCGCTCCGACTAGTCGAAGAGCCCGTAGATCTCCCGCCGCGAAGCCTCCACGGCCTCCGCCCGAGACAGCCTGCGCCCTCCCCGGCCGAGGGCCCGCTTCCATGCGGCGCTCAGCAAACGAACCACAACACAACACCTCCGTGCACGATCAATATGGGTAAGTCTATCCGGCCATGTACGCCGCGCCTGCCGGGCGACGACTGCCTCGCCATCCATGCCCACCAGAAGCCCGCTGACCGGCGTGAACAGGACGGTTCCCGCACACGAGCATGTGCGGGGACCGTCGTCGTTCCGGGGTCAGAGGAGTCTGTAGCGAGCGCAGGTCGGCCCGTATCCGGCCTGCCGAGATAGCTCATCGGTGAGGGGACGCCCGCACTCCTGGCATGTCGAGGAGGGCCCCCCGCTGGTCGGCTGGCACGACGGGGACGGCGTCAAACCTTGGCCGTTCGGCTGGCCGCGGCCGAGGGCGGAGGACACCAGAGTAGAGATGGCGACGGTTGCAACAGTCGTAGCGATCGGTCCGAGGTGCGGGCGGGCCGCCGCAGCGGCCCTCACGGTCCGTGCACGGACGTGGGCGGCGGCTGTTCGCAAGCGGGATTCCTGCTCCTGCTGGCCGCAGTCCGATGCGGCGACGGGGGCGGTGCGGGGCGTCCACCACCGGTGCGGGGAGTCGTCATCCATACTGCGGCCCTTCGCATCATGAGGGTTGGTCAAAGACATTGTGAGGGCTTCCCGCGCGGAACGGGCTGGGCTCCTGGAATTCAGGGGCTCGGACCTCGGCAGGATCTGTAGGAGACGGCCTAGACCCGCCCCTCGTCGGCGACCGTCGGAAGCTGCTGGACCGGACGGAGTCGGACGTATGGCTGGTGACGACGGAGGGTCACGCGGCAGATTGGGTCGCGCTGGGACTTTCTGTCGCTCGCCGGTGGCTTTGCCTCGACGGCAGGCGCGGAGCGAGGCCCGTCGCCCCGGAGCCGTGGCGGCTGACCGAACTGGATTGGCGAAGCTCCTGAGCCAGGGCTTGTGGTCACCCGCCAAACCGCCGGCTCTGCGGCAGAGTGGCGACCTGGGGCGGTTGGCGACGCGTCAGCTCCCCTCCCGCGGTGTCCATGATGTGTCCGGACGCCTGCGGATGATCCGGGACGCGACGGCACAACCTTGATCGTGCCCACGGAGGAGCGGTGAGGATGCATCGCAGGACGAACCTCGCTAGGCAGGGCGCACCCTGTCTGATCTGCGCAAACGCTGGACAACGCGGCACGCGGCGGCACGCTCTGGCATACTGTCGCCGTTGTAGGGCCGCTAGCTCAATTGGCAGAGCTGCGGACTTTTAATCCGTAGGTTCAGGGTTCGAGCCCCTGGCGCCCCACAAGATCAAAACGTCTCCGACCAGGGCGTTCTCCCTCCGGGAGGACGCCCTTCGTCATGACCGGCTCGGTGGCTCGGCAGTGGGAGCCGGGCGGGGCGGGCATCGCGGCGCCGGCCGCGGTCGGCTCGTGCTTCCTCCGCCCTCACACACCGTCAACGCCGGAGCGAGACCTCGCCCGACCCGCCCGAGGGGACCGGCGAGTGTTCCGGAGCACGCCGGCAGGTGGTGCGGTGGTCGGGCTCCAACTGCTGCTGCTCGCCTCGTGGTCCGTGGTCCGGGTGGTTCCGGTCGCGATCGTGGCCGCCCCGGTCCTGGCCTTCGGAATGTTCACGGACCGGCCTTCGGCCGAGTCCGAGGAGGATACGCACGGTTTCTTCGTCGTCATGGGCGTGACCGTGATCTCGTGCTCGGCGGCGCGCGGGGGAGGCCGGAGGCCGGTCAGGAACTCGTGACCGGCAGGAGGGCGCACTCGCGGCACGCCCGGGCGGAGGCGGCCATTCTCGCGTGGAAGGCGATGGTGACCACGCCCGCGACGGCGGCCGGCAGCCAGCTCGTCGCCAGGACGGCGGCGGCGGTGAGGGTGAGCGCGCTGAGCGCCAGCGCGGCGGCGGCGGTGGTGCCCGTCCAGGCGACCGCCAGCGGGAGCCGTTCCGGGGTGGGCAGCCGGCGGGCGAGCGCGCCGGTGGCCGCGAGGAAGCCGGCCGCCAGCAGCGCGGTGAGCGCCGCGACGCCGCCCAGGTGGAGGATCACCAGCTGGGCCGGTCCCGGCAGCGGTCGGCCCGCCCGGCGGCCGGAGGCCTCCACGAAGTACCAGCACAGGAACAGGAACGGGACGATCAGGAGCACCGCGCGCGCGGTGTGGCGGGCCTGGGCGATGGTCAGCTCCCGCTGGAAGCTGGGCGCGAGCTCGGCGACGCTGCCGAACTCGTCGATCGCCTGGCGGACGGCGTCGGGATCGGGCCCGGGCCCGGGGGACAGGTCGCGGACGGCGTCGAGCAGGCCTTCGCGCAGTTCCGCCACCATCCTGGCCTTGACCCGGACGGGGCCGTGCAGGGCGGCCGTCAGGTCCGCCATGTGGGCCTCGACGGGATCCGCCGTGGCGACCGCCGCGACGGCGTCGACCTCGGGGGTCCTCACGTCGCGTGCCCGGGGGCCCGCACGGGTTCGAGCACCGATCCGATCGCGGTGGTGAACTCCCGCCACAGCGTCCGCTCGGTGTCGAGGCTGCGCCGGCCGGCGTCGGTGAGCTCGTAGCGGCGCCGCCGCCGCTCGCCCGCCGACTCCCAGGCGCTGCGCAGCAGTCCGAGCCGCTCCAGGCGGTTGAGGGCCGGGTAGATGGTGCCCTTGCGCAGTTCCAGGGCGCCGTTGCTGCGCTCGTGGACCGCGGTGATGATCGCGTAGCCGTGCAGTGGGCCGGATTCCAGGACGGACAGCAGCAGTCCGTCCAGATGCCCGCGTACCGCATCCGTCTTCATAGTCAGGCAGCCTACCCAAGCGGCGCGCCCGTGTGCTAGTTATGGATTGGTAGCCAATCCATTGCCAGTCGATCCGAGGACCTCCGGTGACCAAGCTGCTGCTCTCGCTCCACGTCCTGGCCGCGATCCTCGCCATCGGGCCGATCGCCGTGGCGGCCTCGATGTTCCCCCGCTTCGCCCAGCCCCCGGGCGCCGAGGCCGAGGGGCCCCCGGAACGCAGCGGCGCGATCGCCGGGATCCTGCACCGGATCTGCCGCGGTTACACCGTCGTCGGCATCGCCGTCCCCGTCTTCGGGATCGCGACCGGCGCCCGGCTCGGAGTGCTGACCGACGCCTGGCTGCTCACGTCGATCGCGCTCACGGCCGTCGCCGCCGCGCTGCTGCTGATGTCGATCATCCCGGGACAGGCGCGACTGCTCGCCGCCCCCGCCGCCCCCGCCGCTGACGGCGGCGCTGACACCGCTGACGGCACCGAGGACGCCGACGGCGCGGGGGCCTCCCCCGGCACGGCGCGGGAACTCCGCGCGGTGGCGACCCGGCTGGGCATGACGACCGGGATCTTCAACCTGCTGTGGGCGACCGTCGTCGTCCTGATGATCGTCCGCCCCGGCTCCACGACGGGGGCCTGAGACCGTGCGGACCCTCCGGATCGCGGCCGCCGTCGAGGCCGCCTCGCTCACCGTCCTGCTGCTCAACCTCTTCACCGTGCACACCGGGGTGATCACCTCGGCGGGCGGACCGGTGCACGGCACGGCCTACCTGGCCACCGTCCTCTCGGTGTGGCTCACCCCCGCGCCGGCCCTCCCGGGCGCCAAGCGGCGAGCCCTCGTCCCCGGCTTCGGGGGACTGCTCGTCCTGAGGCTGCTGAGCCGCCGGGCGCCCGCGGTACCGACCGCCTGACACGCAGTCGGCAGGCGCGCAGCAGGACAGCAGGACGGCAGGACAGCAGGAAGGGGCGCCCGCCGGTGATCGGCGGGCGCCCCTTCCCGGGCACGGCTTCCCGGTGGGATCAGGTGGGGAATTCGCCGTACCAGAAGCGGTCGAGGATGTACTTGGGGAGGTAGCCGGACTCGACGGTGATGGGGAACTTGCCGTCGTAGGCGAGGCAGGCCATCGCGAACGGGCCGAGGGGGAGGGCGCCGTCGACGTCGGTGGCGCGGTCCTCGTCCAGGGTCCAGTAGGCCTTGTGGAGGTTGAGGGCCTCGGCGAGGGCAGGGCTGAACTCCTCCTTGAGCCCGCGCACGAAGTGGTAGAAGAGGTTGAGCGGGGGGTACATGATCCCCTGCAGCGCGTCGACCGGGGTGTTGGGCGAGGCCTCGGGGGTCGAGGCCTCGAACGCCGCGGTGAGCTTCTCGACCAGCTCGGGCCGGCGGAGCCAGTAGGTCTGCTGGACGTCGACCCAGTGGAAGACGAACTCGTCGTAGGCGCCCTCGGCCGCGCGCAGCCGCTCCAGCGGGATCTCGGCGAGCCGGGTCATCCGCTGCCGGTCACGGCAGACGACGGCCAGCCAGAACGCGCTGAACCAGTTCCCGGCGTTGGCGAACTTCCGCAGGCCGATCGCCGGGATGGTCCGCTGCTTGTCCTCGATGAAGCACTCGACCGTCCCCTCGTCCGCGCCGGTCACGGCGAACAGGGCGTCACCCAGCTGCATCGCGACGACCGCGGCCTGCCAGGTCTCCAGCCGGCTCCCCTCCGGGTCGCCCGCGATGTGGGACTGGAACGCGAGGATGGCGGTGCTGAAGGCGAAGTCGATCGACTCGGCGGACTGTTCGAGCCGGTCGACGCGCCCGGAGACCGCCTGACTCTGCCGGTCGGCGAACGCCTCCGCATCGGGGCGGGCCACCAGATGGCGTTCGACGGTCACGGTCACGGAAGGGTCCCCTTGCTGATGTCGAACCGCTGGTACAGAAGGCCATTGTAGCTACCGGTGTTGTAGTCGCCCTTGACGACGACGTAGTCGAGCTTGCCGGGGGTGTTGAGCGCCTTCTCGATCTTCTCGACGAGTTCCGTCTCGCCGCGCTTGGTCATCTCCCGCAGGATGTCGAGGAAGTACTCCCGGCTTCCCTGGGAGACGGACTGGCCCTTCACACCGGGCATGCCGGAGGGCGAGGGGAGGTCGCGCTTGCCGAGCTCGGTCTTGGGGCCGCTCTTGGCCTCGATGACCAGGACGCGGCCGTCCTCGTGCACCCACACCTGGTCGAACTGGTCGTTGCCGCTCTTCGGGCCGAGGAGTTCCTCGCTCTTGAACCCCTTGTAGTTCTCGGCGACAAAGTGGTGCTTGGCGGCTCCTTCGCCGAAGGCCTCGGCCGCGTCCCTCATCTCGGTGTGGGACGCCTGGTAGACGCCCTTGGCGTCCGGATGACCGGTGCGGTTCATCCAGTCCGTGACGAGGTTGTCCCACTTGATGGCGTTCTTCTGCTTCAGCGCGAGGTCGTCGAGGATCTTGAGCCGGGCCGGATCCGTGACCTTGTCCGCGCCCAGCGGGATCTCGTCGACGTCGAGGTAGTGCGGGTCCGGCGCCTCGGGCGAGTCCTTGGCGCGGATCCACGGGCCGTCCTCCGTCAGCTTGGTGAGCTGCGGCGGGGGGAACCCGCTCTCGTCGATCGGCTTTCCGCCCAGGCGGCGGCCGAGGATGTTGTAGTGCTTCTCGAAGTAGCCGGGCTCCTCGTTCGCCCGGTAGACCTGGATCTCCTCGATCTGGCCCTTGTCGAGCCGGCCGCGCTCGCCGTACGGGTTCGGGCCGTCGAGCATGGTCGCGGGACGGGGCACGGGCTGGCGCGGGGTGGCGGCGTTGTCGCCGGCGCCGGCCGCGTTGTCGGCCGTGCCGGCCGCGCCGGTGCCCGGGGTGTCGTTGCCGTGCGTGCCGCCGGTGCCCGGGGTGTCGTTGCCGTGCGAGCCGCCCGTGCCCGGACCGTCGTTGCCGTGGGAGCCGCCCGTGCCCGGACCGTCGTTGCCGTGGGAGCCGCCGCCGCCCGGACCGTCGTTGCCGTGCGAACCGCCCGTGCCCGGGCCGTCGCCGCCGTGGGTGGCCGGGGTGACGGGGCCGTCGCCGCTGCCGCCGCGCGGGGCGTTGAGGTCGTTGGTGGGACCGTGGCCCGCGTGGCCGCCGGGGAGGTTGTCGCCGGGGTTGACGCGCCCGGTGGGGAAGTTGTCCGCCGGGTTGACCCGCCCGGTCGGGAAGTCGCCGGGGTTGACCCGCCCGGTGGGGAAGTCGCCGGCGACGTTGACGGGGCCGGATATGTCCGAGGTGAGGCGGATGCCGTCGTTCCCGCCGCGGGCGCCGGCACCGACGAGCTCGCGGGTGTCGACCTTGACGGGCGTCTCGGTCTTGAGCGGCGCGTGGTCCTTGGCGGGCTTGTCGACGATGTCGGTCTTGGCGTCGTCGACGTGGCTGGTGACCTTGCCGCCGGAGTCGTAGATGTTGCCCTTGGGGTCCATGAACCTGGGCGGGCCGTCGACCGGGAGCTTGACGGTGCCGGGGGGCAGGGTGGTGGTGTTCTTGGGGAACTTGACGGTGTCGTCGCCGACCTTGAACGCGCCGTCGGGCACGGCGAGGCCCTTGGGGATGCGGACGGTGCCGTCGGGCAGCTTGAGGGCGCCCTCGGGCAGGGCGATGGCCTTGTCGATGTTGATCGTGGGGACCTCGAACTTGCCGATGCCCTTGAGGCCGGCCATCACGTCGCCGATCTTGGTGATGCCGGCGCCCGCGCCCTTGAAGATGTAGGTCATCGGGTCGATGACCTTGCCGGCCTTGCCCGCGACGGAGATCGCCTTGGCGGCCGCGCCGGCCTTGCCCGCGCCGGAGGCGGCGCCGCCCGCGCCGCCGGTGAAGACGGTGGTGAGGACGTTGAAGGTGACCGCGCCGGCGGCGCGGGAGGGGTTGGAGCCCCACTGGTCCCAGGCCAGCAGCGCCTTGCCGGTCTCCTTCATGGCGGTGCGGGAGTCCCGCAGCCAGGAGGGGAGCTTGTCGTCGGGGACGGAGAGGAACAGCGGTCCGACACCCGGCACGGCGGTGATCGCCAGGCCGGTGGCGAGCTTGGCGAGGCCGGTCCAGGCCTGGCCGGCCGCGTCCCAGCCCTGGAAGCCGACCAGGGTGCCGAGGCCCACCAGGGTGCCCCAGACGCCGTCGACGATGACGCCCTTGCCGAACTCCCAGGCGTGCTCCCACACCTGCCACCAGGGGATGGACTCCTCGACGGCCTCGCCCCAGGGCAGGGTCTTGGACTGCTTCAACGCCTCGGCGTCGTAGCCGTACATGTCCTTGCCGTTGGAGCCGTCGTTGACCTTCAGCGGCGAGCCGCCGACCAGCGCGACGATCTTCGCGTGGGCGGCCCGCTCGACCGCCTGGAACTGGGTCCAGACCTCGGCGATCTCGTTGCGGCGGTCGTTGTTCTCGTCGACGAGGTCGCCGTCCTCGCGCCACTTGTCGTCGGCGTTCGCCTTGTTGCGGAAGTTCTCCGCGTCGTGCTTGAGCTGCTCCAGCTTCTTGACGATCGGCGCCGCGTCACGGCTGTAGGTGCCCAGGGCCCCGGCGATGGTGCACAGGTCGGTGCTGAGCTTCAGCCCGAGGTCCTGCACGGGCTTGGTGGTCGCGAACAGCTGCTCGGCCTCGGGCGCCTGGTAGAACGCCCGCAGCCCGCCGAAGCTGGTGTGGACGTTGCCGGTGGCGGTGGAGATGGCCGGGCCGCTCGTCGAGATGGCCTTGACGTTGGCGTCCAGCAGCGTCAGGTTCCCGGTGAAGACCGGGACCTCGCCCGGGTTGACCGGCTTGTTGTCGGTCACTTCTTGCCCCCCGGCTGCTCGCGGAGGGCTTCCAGGTTGATCGCCCGCGCCGCGTCCTGGGCCTGCTTCGCCGCCGTCAGGTCACCCTCGATGTACTCGTTGGTGGCCTTCACCGCGCCGCGGATGCACGCCTCGATCCGTTCCGACATCGACTTCAGCTCGGCCTTCCGGCCTTCCAGGTACTGGCTCAGCGCCGCCGCCACCGGACCCATCGCCTTCTGCGACAGCGGGGGCGCGCCGACCGGCACCGGCCCCTGCAGACGCGTCTCCGACTGCGAACCGGGCACGGCGGTGCCCGCGTTCTGGGCGGCCTGGGACAGGTTCGTCATCAGGGTGTTCAGAGCCTTCTCCAGATCACCCGCATGCCCGCCGACAGTCTTCAACTGACCCTGTACACCCTGCGGCTTGATGTCCCAAGACGCCATCAACGACCCCCGTTGGTTCTACCGAAAGACCTCCCCGGCCGGTGCCGGGGTCCCGCTCAGCCGATGTTGGCGACCGCCGCCTTCGCGCGCGCCAGCGTCTGCTGCGCGGTGCCGTCGTTCTGCTCCAGCGTCGTCTTGAGCAGCTGGATGATGTTCCGCACCTCCTGGGAGGCGTTCTTCCAGCGGAGTTCCTTGGCGTGGTAGTCGTCCGCCACGCCGTCGGCCGTGAAGTCCGCCATCGCGGCCTTCACCTGCGCGTCACGCGCCGCGATCACCTGCTCCAGCTGGCCGATGACCAGCTGGATGTTGCGCTGCGCCTCGGTCGAGGCGCCCGAGTCGTACGAACGGCGGTCCGTGCCACCGGCCATCACACATCACTCCCCGTTGTGGATCCGAAGGTTCCTACGAAGGCCCTGCGGCCGACCGTCAGCGGCTGCCCGAGAACCGGGCCGCGTCGAAGTTCGCCGCCGACATCTGCTTCTTGGCGTTCTGGCCCTGCTCCTGGTCGCCGGAGCCGAAGGCCTGCTCCATGCCCGACTGGCCGCCCAGGATGGCCGACAGCGAGGCGTTCAGCGCCTGCGTGATCTCGTCCGACCGCGACTTGAACGAGTCGAAGGCGACCTTGCCCTGGCCGTTGAACTTGCCCTCCAGCGGCTGTGCGGCCTGCACCAGCTGCTTGATGAGCGTGCCCAGGTCCCCGCTCGACGTCCGGGACCCGGACATCAGCTTGGTCAGCGCCTGCGTCCCCATGTCGAACTTCATACCGCTCCCCCGTCCGCTCGACCGAATGAATGTCTATCCAACTTGCTACCAACGTTCTATCAACTCATGCCGACAGCGCAAGCCGGTAGAGGGTTACCGTGACGAACATATGACAAGGTGAAGGGTCCTTCACGCGCCCTTCAAATGCCTCATCAGCCGCTCGAAGTCCGTCCACCCCGAGAGGTCCGACGGATCCCCCGGCAGCGGGTAGTAGTACGCGGGCCGGGTCTTCGGGCCCAGCCGCACCGGCTGCTGCGCCAGCGGCGTGCGCCGCGCGCGGTCGTCCGGCATCGCCCGGACCTCCTCCGCGCCGAGCACGAAGGCCAGCGGCACCCCCGGCCCCTCGAAGCGCGGCGGCACCGCCAGGTCCCGCCGGGCCCTGCGCAGTTGGAGCAGCATCGACTGGAGCCGGTGCCGGGTCACCAGCTCCTCGGCGACCCCCGGCAGCGCGTCCAGCGGCGGCTCCTCGCCGGCCCCGTAGCCGAACGCCAGGGTCACGTCCTCCTCGACGCCCGCCTTGGTCCGGGTGACCTTCAGGGTGGCGATGCCCGGCCGCTCCGGGCTGCCGACGACCACGAACCAGGTCGGCTCGGGCGCCCGGGAGTGCGCGAGGTCGGTCAACCGCCCGAGGGACCAGGGCAGGTTGGCGGGTTCGGCGGTGCCCCAGCCGGCCGGCGGCTCCCCGGTCAGCGCGCGCCAGACCGTCTCCAGCGCGCCGCCGAGGACCAGCCGGTCGTCCGCGGGGTGGACCGTCCGGAAGGAGACCGCCAGCTGCCGCTCGGCGGAGGCCGTGACCTCCTGGTACGCGTCCGCCACCGGGGTGCGCGGGTCGTCGGCCGTCGCGTCCGCCGGGACCACGGTGGCGAACATGCCCTCCTGCCAGCGCAGCACCGCGCCCGAGAGCCCGTCGTAGTAGCCGTCGCGCTCGTCCTGGACGACCCAGCGGGACGGCCAGCCCGGCAGGTTCGCGAGCACCGCGGGGGAGAGCGTCGTCCCGGCCGGGGTGACGATCTGCAGGCCCCGGCCGCTGGCGGCGGCGGCCCGGAAGGCGTCGGAGAGCCAGGCGGTCATGGCGACCACCGGGCGGTCCATGATGACCACGGCGACCTTGTCGGTCAGCACGTCGACGGCCGGCTGGGCCGCCGCGGGCACCGGGGCCGCGCTCAGGCCCCCGGTCTCCACCACGGCCGTCGAGCGCGCGACCTGCGGCGGCCACGCGCTGCCCCCGGACAGCGAGGCGAGCCGGGCCGCGAAGGTGCCCGCGAGCCGCTCCGCGTCCGGGACGCCCGTGGTGGCGCGGGCCTCGGTCCACCAGAACGGGACCCGCGGCGGGTCCGCGCCGAGCAGCCGCTCGGCCTCCCCCCGCACCTGCACCAGCAGCGGCGCCTCGACGGAGAGCAGCGGCCGGCCCTGCTCGTCGCAGAGCTGGATGACCGCGTCCTCGCCCGCCGTGTCCACCAGCTTGTCGGGGCCGCCGGAGAGCAGGCCGGCGAGCACGCTCCAGGGGTCGGGCATCCGCGGGGTGAGGGTGATGACGTCCTTGGTCATGGGGTCGTGAGGTCCTTCGGGGTGGACGGCGGTGGTGCGGGCGCGGGAGGCGGTGGTCGGGAGCCGGCGGCGCTAGTCGGCCGTGTGGACGGTCTGGATCAGGCGGTTCTCCTGCCCGCGCCGCACCAGCACCCCGCGCCCCGCGGGCTGCTGGGAGGCGTACACCCCGGGGAACAGCTGCCCCTCGCCGCGGTCGCCCGCCATCACCACCGCGGTCGCCCCCGACTCGCGCAGGGCCTGCACCAGCGGCTCGTACATGCCGCGCGAGGCGCCCGCGACCCGGCGGGTCAGCACGAAGTGCAGGCCGATGTCGGCGGCCGAGGGCAGGTACGGCAGGAACGGTTCGAGCGGGCTCTGGCCGGCGGTGGTGAGCACGTCGTAGTCGTCGACGAGCACCACGATCCGCGGGCCGCCGCCCCAGCCGCCGGACTCCAGGGCGTCGAGCGGCGCGTTCTCGTCGGGCAGCCGCCGCTCCAGCTCGGAGGAGACGCCGGCGGCCAGGCCCGCGCACATCCGGGAGTTGTACGCGTAGCCGCCGCTGTACTCCTCCGGGATCACGCCGCGCAGGCTGCGCCGCGGGTCCATGACGGCGAAGACCAGCTCGTCCTCGCCGTACCGCTCGATCAGGCCGCGGGCGACGGTCTTCAGCAGGTTGGTCTTGCCGCACTCGCTGTCGCCCATCACCAGCAGGTGCTGGTCGTGCTCGAAGAGGTCGAGCACGACGGGCTCCAGCGCCGCCTGGTCGAGGCCGAGCGGCACCCGCCTGGGCTCGGCGACCGGGCCCGGGAGCAGGTGCGGCTCCAGGACGTGCGGCAGCACCCGTACCGGCTGGGCCACTTCGCCGCTCCAGGTGGCGCGCACGGTGCGGGCCGTGTGCTCCAGGAGCGTGCCCAGCTCCGCGGTGTCGGCGAGCCCGTCGGTCCGGGGCAGGGCGACCTGGGCGAAGAGCCGGCCGTCGGTCAGGACCCGGCCGGGCTCGTCGGCGGAGAGGGTCGCGGCGAGCTTGCGCTCGATGCTGGACTCGGTGGGGTCGTTGAGCCGCAGCTCCACGCGGGTGCCGAAGTTGGACTGGGTGGCGATGCGCACGTCGTTCCAGCGGAGCATGCCGGCCACGACGTGGATGCCGTAGCCGCCGCCGCGCTTGAGGATGTCGACGACGGCGTCGTCCAGGTCCTCGAAGTCGTCGCGCAGCGCCCCGAAGCCGTCGATGACCAGGACGATCTCGGCGGACGCCAGCTGGGGCAGCCGGCCCGCCGCGTGCAGGGTGCGCAGCTGCTCGACGGAGTCGATGTTGTGGTCGCGGAAGACGTTCTCGCGGGTGGTGAGCATGGTCCGCACCTCCTCGACGGTGCGCGCCGTCCGCTCGCGGTCGGCGCGGCCGGCGATGCCGCCGACGTGCGGCAGCCCGGAGAGGGCCTGGAGGCCGCCGCCGACCAGGTCGAGGCCGTAGACGCCGACCTCCTGCGGGGTGTGGGTCAGCGCGAGGGAGAGGACCAGGGTGCGCAGCAGCGTGGTCTTGCCGGACTGCGGGCCGCCGATGACGGCGGCGTGGCCGCCCGCGACGGTGAGGTCCAGGAACCACTCGCCCTGCCACTGCTTCGCCGGGTCGTCGAGCAGGCCGAGCGGCACCTGGAGCAGGCCGCGCCGCCGGGTGAGCTGCATGCCGCGCGGGCCGACGTCCAGCGGGCCCGCGACGGCGTCGAGCGGGACGGCGGAGGGCAGCGGCGGCAGCCAGATCTGCCGCGCCTGGGCGGCGGCGTGCTCCAGCTGTCCGACGATGACGCCCATCTCGGTCGGGCCGGTCTCGCGGCGGCGGCCGGTCGGCTCCTGCGGGTCCCGGCCCTCGGCCTTGGAGAGGCTGTTGAAGGCCGGGTACTCCAGGGCGAGCGGTCCGCTCTCCTCCTGCTCGGCGCGCCGGACGGGGCCCCGGTAGCCGCCGGAGACGTAGCTGGCCTTGAAGCGCTCGTAGTGGCTGGTGTCGACCTTGAGGTAGCCGAAGCCGGGCAGCGGCGGGAGGTGGAAGGCGTCCGTGGTGTCCAGGACGGTGCGGGACTCGTCGGCGGAGAAGGTCCGCAGGCCCAGCCGGTAGGACAGGTAGGTGTCCAGACCCTTCAGGTTGCCGCCCTCGATGCGCTGGCTGGACAGCAGCAGGTGCACGCCGATGGAGCGGCCGATCCGGCCGATCGACAGGAACAGGTCGATGAAGTCGGGCTTGGCGGTGAGGAGTTCGCCGAACTCGTCGATGACGATGAACAGGTGCGGCAGCGGGTCCAGGTCGGGCCGGCGCTCGGCGCGCAGCGCGGCGTAGGCGCCGATGTCGGCGACGTTCCCGGCGTCCTTGAGGACCTGCTGGCGGCGCTTGACCTCGCCCGCGAGCGAGGCGTGGACGCGTTCGACCAGGCCGGCCTGGTTCTCCAGGTTGGTGATGACGCCGGCGACGTGCGGCAGCTGCGCGAACGGTGCGAAGGTCGCCCCGCCCTTGTAGTCGACCAGGACCAGGGCGAGGTCCTCCGGCGGGTGCGTCGCGACCAGGGCGAGCACCAGGGTGCGCAGCAGCTCGGACTTGCCGGAGCCGGTGGCGCCGACGCAGAGGCCGTGCGGGCCCATGCCCAGCTCGGAGGACTCCTTCAGGTCGAGCAGCACGGGCTCGCGGGAGTCGCTGATGCCGATGGGGACGCGCAGGAAGGCGCGTTCGCCGCGCGGCGCCCACATCCGGGCGAGGTCGAGGCGGGCGACGTCGTCGATGCCGAGCAGGTCGGCGAAGTCGACGGGGCCGGACAGCGGGGCGTCGACGAGCGACTCGGCGGACAGCCGCAGCGGTGCGAGCATCCGGGCCAGGCCCTCGGCGAAGGGGACGCCGACCTCGTCCACGGTGCCGTGGGCGCTGATCGGCTGCTCCTCGCGGAGGTCCTCGATGAGGACCCGGTCGCCGTCGACGGTGATCCGCAGGCCGATCTGTCCGGGTTCCTGGATCCGCTGTTCGAGCAGGTGCAGGACGGTGACGCCCATCTCGCGCAGACCGACGGCCTCGTCGGGGAGCGGCAGGTCGACGGCGTCCTCGCCGTGCCCGTCGGCGACGACGAGCAGCCGGGAGGTCATGGTCAGCGCGTCCTGGCCGGACAGCCCGCGGCGGACCTCGGCCGCGTAGGAGGCGCGGCGGCGCAGTTCGGGGCCGAGCTGGTGGGCGAGCTGCGCCACGGAGGGGGCGATGCGGCGGGCGGCGACCGGTCCGTCGAGCTGCTCGGTGTCGAGCAGGTGGGGCATCCACTTGGCCCACTCCCAGTCGGCGAGCCGGTCGCCGGGCACGGCGAGCGCGACGGTCACGTCGTCGGGCGCGTGCAGGGCGGCGGTCTGGACGAGCAGGGCGCGGGCGACCCGGAGGCAGTCCTCGCGGGGGCCGACGACGCTGATGTCGCCGACGCGGTCGAGCGGGACGGTGAGCGGGAGTTCGGTGCCGGTGCGGAAGCGGGCGGTGAGCGCGGAGGCCTCGTTGAGCATGAAGCGGTCCGGCGGGGTGAGGACGGACGAGCTCTGCTGGCCGATCCGCAGGTCACGGACGGGCATCTCGCCGGTGCCGACGCGGACCCGCAGGAAGTCGCCGTCGACGCGGCGGCGCTCCCACAGCCGGGCCGGGTCGCGGACGATGTCGTACAGGGCGGGCGGCGGCGGGTTGAGGACGCCGGCGTGCTCGCCGAGGGTGCGCTCCTCGGCGGAGAGCTCCTCGCGGAGGTCCTCCAGGTAGGAGAGGTAGGCCTCGCGCTGGGTGCGGCGGGTGCGCTGGGCCTTGCCGCGCTGGGAGAAGACCAGGCCGAGGGAGCCGATCACGGTGACGACGAGGACCAGCGCGCCGAGGGCGGCGAACTGGCTGTTGCGGACCATCGTCATCATCACGACCGAGGACATCACGCCGGCCACCGGCAGCAGCGACATCGCGATGTTGCCGGCCTTCCCCTCGGGGAGGTTGGGCGGTGCCTCGATGGTGCGGGCCTCGGGGGCGGCCGGGGGCCTGATCGTCCTGGCCGGGCGGTGGATCAGTCGGGTACTCATCGTCAGTGGCGCTTCTGGGAGAGCTGGAAGACGTCCGCGGCGAGCCGGGTGGCGGTCGTCCTGGTCGCCCGGGTGAGCAGGTCGGTGCGGATGGTGCCGCCGGCCGCGAGGTGGCGGTCGTACGGCAGGACGTGGACGGTCGTGCCGGTGGAGCGGAGGGTGCGCGCCGCCGCGTCGAGGTCGAGTCCCGGGTGCGGGGTCTGCTGGGTGAGCACGACGACCGTTCCGGCGATGACGTGCGGCGGCAGGCCCCGCATCCACTGGAGGACCTCGTGGGTGCTGGCGACGCCGTCGAGGGTCGCGGGGGTGGTCAGCACGCGGGCCTGGGAGGCGGAGAGCGCGACCCGGGCGACCTCGGCGGGCAGCGTCTGGCAGTCGACGACGGTGATGCCGAAGTAGCGGCGCAGGGCGACCATGACCCGCTGGTAGCCGCGGGCGTCGAGCATCGCGCCGATCTGGCCCTGGCTCCCGGGCAGCAGCCAGGAGTTGTTGCGGAGCTGGACGAGGTAGCCGGTGACGTCGAGCAGCGACATCTGCGGCTTGACGATGTCGGCGACGTCGCTGGTGGTCCACCGCACGGTCTCGGCGCCGAGCTTGACCGGCAGCGAGCCGAGCGCGGGATCGGCCTCGACGAAGAGGACCGGGTCCTTGCGGTAGTGGGCGTAGGTGGTGCCGAGCAGGGCCGCGACGGTGGACTTGCCGGCGCCGCCACGGATGGAGGTGACGGCGATCTGCCGGCCGGTCGTCACCGGCTGCTGGAGGATCTCGGCGGTGCGGGTGGCCTCGGCGACCTCGCGGGCGGCGGACTTGGAGACGTTCTTCCAGACGGCGCGGGCGGCGCGGGTCGCGAAGGGCTCGCCGCTGCGGGGCTTGCGGGCGACGGCGGCCAGGTTCCGGTCGACGGTGGGGCGGGAGTCGGGGGAGCGGGGTGCCACGGCCTGCGGCGGCGGGCCGGGGTCGGCGGGCTGTCCGGCGGCCTGTGGCGGGACCGCTCCGTGGGCCTGCCCGGAACCGTCCGCCGGGACGGTGAGGGCCTGGGCGAAGGCCTGCGCGGCGGCGGCCTGGGCCTGGTCCAGGGCCTGTGCCGGGGTGGTTCCGGGCGCCGGGGCCCTCAGATCGCGCAGGACGTCGCCCTGCCAGTTGTCTCCGTTCGGCATGCCTGCTCCTGCCCCTTCCACTCCACGTACCGCCCCGCCCGGAGCTCCTGTGCGTTGACTCGGATACCGACTCGGACGTCGGTTCAGAACTTGTCGAGCAGCTGCCCGTACACCCCGAACACCCCGACGGCCAGCGGGAACAGCCCCACCATGCCGACGGACTCGACGAGGTCGGCCAGGCGCCGCAGCCGGACCTGGGTGTGCTCGGGCGGCTGGACCGCCAGCACCAGCAGCGGCAGCAGCGCGGCGGCGCACAGGACCGCCAGCGCCCCGGGGCCGCCGTCGTGCCGCATCCACAGCAGCACCAGGCGCACCACGAGGACCCCGGCGGCGGTGAGCAGCGCCACCACCTCGGCGACCAGCGGGAAGGCCCGGGCCCGGGACAGCAGCACCACGGCGACCAGTGACGGCAGTGCCACGCTCCACACGTCGGGCCGGTCGGCCAGGGTGAGCAGCCAGCCCGCGCCGGCGGCCGAGACCGCGGTCGCGATGGTCGCGAGCGCGAGTCCGCGGTGGGTGGCGGCGAGGGCATTGCCCACCTCGTGGCGGCTGACGGAGGCGCCGCCGGAGCGGCGGTCGTCGAGGGCGGTGAGGCCCGAGCCCATCAGCGCGAGGCGCGGCAGCAGCCCGAGCAGCACCACGGAGAACACCGCCATCACGGCGCCGATCCGGGCCGGGTCGGTCTGGACGGCGGCGACGGCCTCCCACACGGCGGTGACGGCGGCGACGGCGACGGCGCCGATCAGGCCGCCGCGGCCGAGCGGGGAGAAGACGCCGAGCAGGGCGACCGTCACGGTCAGCGCGCCCGCGACGGCGGCCAGCCGGACGCTCGGGGACCAGTCGAAGGCGTCGGCGGCGCTCCACGCGCCGAGGACGCCGAGTCCGCCCGAGGCGAGCAGGAGCGCGGTGGCCAGGACCCGGTTGCCCTTCCCGACCCGGGCGACGAGGGCCCCGACGGCGGCCAGGGCGGCCGCGAGGCCGAGCAGGACCCCGGCCAGCGCGTCGAGCGCGAACTCGCGCCGGGCGAGCAGGGCGGCGGTCACCGCGAAGGCGACGGTCGCCACGCCCGCGCTGCCCCGCCGGGCGGCCGGGCGCCAGCGCCAGGCCTGGAGGTTGAGGTCGTCGGCGACCAGGTCGATGACGTCGTGGACGACCGGGGCGGGTGGCGCGGAGTGGGTCCGCACCAGGCGCAGGACGGCGCCGTCGGCCACTCCCGCCGACTCCAGCGTGCTGTCGTGCGGCAGCGCGGAGCCGTCCGGCGTCATCAGCTGACGTGCCATGGGGCGGGACGCGGTCCGGTCGTCGAGCAGCTGCAGGATGTCCGGGAGCAGCATGCCGATCGGGGTGTCGGCGGGCAGGACCACGTCGGCCTGGCGCCGTTCCCCGATCAGGGTCACCCTGCTCTGTCGCGCCGGGGAAGTCGTTGCTGTGCTCACCACTTGTCGGAACCTATCATCGCGCCGATCTCGACCTCTCGGGCCAGTGCTTCTACGTCAGGGGGCGTCCAGGGGTGTCCGGGAGGGTCCGGGGCCGCTACGGTCCGCTCGGCTGGGGTGACTGCGCGGGGTGCCCCGGCGGGGCCGGGAGCGGTGATCCGGAGGGCCCCGTGTACGGCTGCACCTGGCGCTGCTGCTGCTTCTCCTGCTCCGCCTTCTGCTTCGCCAGCGTCGCCTGGAGGAAGGACCAGCCGACGCATCCCGCGCAGAGGACGGCCGCGATGGCGATGCCCGCGAACACCTTCCCGAGCCGTTCGTCCGCCGCGCGGCGCACCCGCTCCGCGCCGAACAGCAGTGAGTCCCGCATCCTGCGGCGGCGTACCGCCACGGACTCCAGGAGCTGACTGTCGTAGTCCCGTGCCATCTGCCGCCTGCCGTCTCCCCCGTGTGCTGCCTGTGCAACATAAAGCATGCACCCGTCACTGGACACCCCCGGCGGCGTGCGGGATGGGGCCTGTGACGAGGCCAGGGCGTTCGTATGGGCGTTTTGTACGCTCCCGGTGAATCTCCTGGGAAACACCGGGGCCGGTGGGGCCGGGCGGGGTTCCGGCGGCGGCCGCGGGCGCGCGTCGGTTATTGCGACCGTCGTATGTGCAACCCGGAGGCGGTCTCGACCGTCTTCTCTGTGTGCAGTGCGTCCGGTCGCAGGGGGGCGCGGCGTCCGGCAGTGAAAGGTGCACGCATGTCAGGTCAGTGGGGCGACAGCCCGGCTCGTGGCGACGACGCGCCCGGTGCGCTGACGGACGGCGGCGCGGCCGGTGGCGTGGTCGGCGGATCGGTGCCGCCGCCGCGGACCGGAGGACGGGCCGAGGCCCGCCGGGCCGCGCAGGGGAAGGGCGGCCCCGGCCGGGGCGGTCCGGGCGGCGGCGGACCGGGCGGCGGCGGTCCCGCGGCACCGGGCACGCCCCCGGCGGGCCCACCCGCGACGGGCGGCCGTGCGGCGGCCCGGGCGAGCCGGAAGCCGAAGCGGAACGTCAAGAAGATCGCGGCCTGGTCGGCGGCCGGCGCCCTGGTGCTGATAGCCGGCACCGGTGGCGCGATCTACTGGAAGCTCAACGGCAACATCAAGTCCTTCGGCCCGGACGGCGTCGCCGCCGAGCGCCCGCCGGAGGCGCCGGCCGACGCCAACGGCAACAAGCCGGTCAACATCCTGCTGATCGGCTCCGACAGCCGCGGCAAGAACAACGCCGACCTGGGCGGCGGCGAGGACGGCGGTGCCCGCTCCGACACCACGATCCTGCTGCACGTGTACGCCGACCACAAGCACGCGGTGGGCATCTCGTTCCCGCGCGACACCATGGTCACGCTGCCCAAGTGCAAGCAGCCGAACGGGCAGTGGACGAAGGAGCACACCGGGAAGTTCAACGAGGCCTTCTCGACCGGAGGGGCGGAGGAGGGCAACCCGGCCTGCACCCAGAACGCCGTGGAGAAGATCACCGGCATCTTCGTCAACCACACCATGGTGGTGGACTTCCAGGGCTTCGCGGCGATGACCAAGGCGGTGGACGGCGTCGACATATGCCTGCCGGAGGACATCTACGAGAAGGACCTCAACGAGAAGCTGCCCAAGAAGGGGAACGTGGTCCTGAAGAAGGGGCCGCAGAAGGTCCAGGGGCAGCAGGCGCTCGACTACGTCCGGCTGCGCCACGGCATCGGCGACGGCTCCGACATCGGCCGGATGAAGCGTCAGCAGGCCTTCCTCAGCTCGCTCGCCTCGAAGATCAAGAAGCAGGGGCTCAACCCCGCCAACCTGCTGCCGCTCGCCGACGCCGCCACCAAGTCGCTGACCGTCGACGAGGGGCTCGACTCGGTCGACAAGCTGATGTCCTTCGGCCTCTCGCTGAAGGACATCGACCTGCACGACCTCAAGTTCGTCACCGCGCCCTGGCACTACCGCGTCGACAGCAACAAGAACGAGGTCCTCGAACTGGCGAAGGGCGACGCCGACAAGCTCTGGGCGACCCTCAAGGCCGACCGCACCATCGACGGCCAGAACGCCACCGGCGAGCAGCCCGCGCAGGCCGAGACCCCGTCGGCGGACCCCGCCGCGCCGACCACCCCCGCCGCACCCACCACCACCGCCTCCGACACCGCCAACCAGAGCATCAAGGTGGGCGTCTACAACGGCACCACCTCCCGGGGCCTGGACGGCAAGGCGACCGAGCAGCTGAAGGCGGCCAAGTTCGCCGCCACCAAGATGGGCACGGCGGCCGGCACCAAGTACGCGACCACCATGATCGAGTACGGCGCCGGGCAGAAGGCGAACGCGGAGAAGGTCGCCGCGCTCTTCCCGGGGGCGAGCGTCGAGGCCGGGAAGACCGCGGGCGTCACGGTGATCCTCGGCAAGGACTACGCGGCGGCCAACGGCGGCACGACGGACACCGCCGGCCCCGGTGCCTCGGCCGCCCCGACGACCCCGGGGACCCCGGCCGTGCCGGAGCCGCTGCCCACCAGCGTCATCGACGAGACCCGCTCGGCGGACGACGACATCTGCGCCAAGACCACCTACGGCTCCGGCGGCTGACCGGCGCGCGGGACGACCGGCCGA
Source organism: Kitasatospora sp. NPDC042419 (assembly GCF_056437345.1). Lineage (NCBI taxonomy): Bacteria > Bacillati > Actinomycetota > Actinomycetes > Kitasatosporales > Streptomycetaceae > Kitasatospora > Kitasatospora sp. NPDC042419. The sequence goes on along the minus strand of NZ_JBWKAW010000003.1, from coordinate 66,332 downwards.
CCGGCGGGCCGGGACGCCGGCCGGAGCCGCCGCCGGGGCGGCGGGGGCCGGGTCACCGCCCGGGCACGCCCGGTGAACGGTCGCCCGCCGGGGCGCCGTCCGGTGGCGGGATCGCGGGGGCGCGGCGATCGTGGGCCTGTACGGCCCTTCGGTCGCGCGGCCGGACGGCCGCGGCGTCCCGACCGGCCGCGGCGGAGGACCATCGCTTGGGAGGCCCAGGAATGCCCGTAGTCACCGCACCGTACAAGCCCGGCACCCCGTGTTGGGTGGACCTGATGGCGAGCGACCAGCAGGCCGCGCTCGACTTCTACCGTGACCTGTTCGGCTGGCAGGGCGAGGTCGGCCCGCCCGAGTTCGGCGGCTACTCCGTGTGCTCGCTGAACGGCAGGCCGGTCGCCGGGATCATGGCCCGGTCGGCCCCCGAGGGCCAGCCGCTGCCGCCGGTCTCCTGGACCACCTACCTGGCCTCGGACGACGCCGACGCGACCGGCCGGGCGATCACCGGAGCGGGCGGCACCATCCTGTACCCGGTGATGGAGGTCGGCGACACCGGCCGGATGCTGGTCGCCGCCGACCCGACCGGCGCGGTCTTCGGGGTCTGGCAGAAGCTGGAGTTCATCGGCGCGGGCATCGTCAACGAGCCCGGCGCGCTGGTCTGGAACGAGCTCAACACCACCGACACCGAGGCGTCCGGCCGCTTCTACCAGCAGGCGCTGGGCCTGCGCCCGGGGACCATCCAGGGCATGGAGGGGTTCTACTCCCTCAACGTCGGCGACCACACGGTGGGCGGCATGCAGCCGGTCGCCGGGTACCTGTCGCCGGGCACGCCCCCGCACTGGATGACGTACTTCTCGGTGGACGACACCGACTCCACGGTGGACGCCCTGGTCAAGGCGGGCGGGTCGGTGATCCAGCCGCCGTTCGACATGCAGGCCGGGCGGATGGCCGTGGTCCAGGACCCGCAGGGCGCCGTCTTCGCGCTGACCGCCACACCCGACTCGCCCTGACCCCACCGCGCCGGGCCGGAGCCGCCCGTTCCCGCGACGCGCCGCCGGGAATGGGCGGTGCGGCGCGCGTCCGCGGGTAAGACTGCACCCATGCTGGGGCTACCGGACGACATCCGCGCTTTCCTCTTCGACCTCGACGGGGTGCTCACCCAGACCGCCACGGTGCACGCCGCGGCCTGGAAGGACACCTTCGACGCCTTCCTGCGCGCCGAATCGGCCCGCACCGGCGGGCCGTTCGTTCCCTTCGACGCCGTCGCCGACTACGACGCCCACGTGGACGGCCGCCCGAGACTCGACGGCACCCGGGCCTTCCTGCACAGCCGGGGCGTCGACCTGCCCGAGGGCACCGACACCGACCCGCCCGGCGCCCGCACCGTGCACGGCGTCTCCCGGGCCAAGAACGACACCGTGCTGCGGATGATCCGCGAGCAGGGCGTCCGCCCGTACGACGGCTCGGTCGCGTACGTGCGCCGGCTGCGCGCGCTCGGGCTGCCCACGGCGGTCGTCTCGTCGAGCGCCAACTGCCGGGACGTGCTGCACGCCGCCGGCATCGAGGCGTTCTTCGACGTCGTCGTGGACGGCGTCGTCGCCCGCCGCGAGGGCCTGCCGGGCAAGCCCGCGCCGGACACCTACCTGGCCGCCGCCCGGGCGCTGGGCGTGGAGCCCGCGCACGCCGCCGTCTTCGAGGACGCGCTGGCCGGGGTCGCCTCCGGCCGGGCCGGCGGCTTCGGCGCGGTGGTCGGGGTGGACCGCACCGGCCAGGCCGACGAACTGCGCCGGGACGGAGCCACCGTGGTGGTCCGGGACCTCGCCGAACTGATCCCCGGGGAGACGGCGTGACCGGCCAGGAGCAGTCCTTCGTCGTCGACCCGTGGCAGATCGCCGAACAGGGCCTCGACCTGACCTCGATGGCCCGCGCCGAGTCCGTCTTCGCGCTCTCCAACGGCCACATCGGCCTGCGCGCCAACCTGGACGAGGGCGAGCCGCACGGCCTGCCGGGCACCTACCTGAACGGCGTCTTCGAACTGCGCCCGCTGCCGTACGGGGAGGGCGGGTACGGCTACCCCGAGTCCAGCCAGAGCGTCATCAACGTGACCAACGGCAAGATCATCCGCCTGCTGGTGGACGACGAGCCGTTCGACCTCCGGTACGGCGAACTGCTCAGCCACCGGCGGTGGCTGGACTTCCGGGACGGGCTGCTGCGGCGCTCCGCCGAGTGGACCTCCCCGGCCGGGCGGACCATCAAGGTCGAGTCCACCCGGCTGGTCTCGCTCACCCAACGGGCCATCGCCGCCGTCGAGTACACCGTCGAGGCGGTGGACGGCCCGGTGCGGATCGTGCTCCAGTCCGAGCTGGTCGCCAACGAGCAGCTGCCCGGCGGCCCCGAGGGGGACCCGCGGGCCGCCGCCGTGCTGGAGGCGCCGCTGCTCGCCGAGGTGAACCACGCGGGCGGCACGAAGGCCGTCCTGGTCCACCGCACCCGGTACAGCGGCATCCGGGTCGCGGCCGGCATGGACCACGTCATCGAGGGCCCGGACCGGCTGGACACCGTGGCCGAGTCCGAGGCCGACCACTGCCGGATCAGCGTCACCACCGTGCTCCGGCCCGGGGAGCGGCTGCGGCTGGTGAAGTTCATGTCCTACGGCTGGTCGGCGACCCGTTCGCTGCCCGCCGTCCGGGACCAGGTCGAGGCCGCGCTGACCGCCGCCCGGTACACCGGCTGGGACGGCCTGGTGGCCGAACAGGCCGCGTTCCTGGAGGAGTTCTGGGACACCAGCGACGTCGAGATCGAGGGCGACGTCGAACTCCAGCAGGCCGTGCGGTTCGCCGTCTTCCACGTCCTCCAGGCCGGCGCCCGGAGCGAGGAACGGGCCATCCCCGCCAAGGGGCTGACCGGACCGGGCTACGACGGGCACAGCTTCTGGGACACCGAGACCTTCGTCCTGCCGGTGCTCACCTACTGCCTGCCGTCCGCCGTCAACCAGGCGCTGCGCTGGCGGCACACCACGCTGCCGCTGGCCCGCGAGCGGGCGGTCCAGCTCGGCCTCGCCGGAGCGGTGTTCCCGTGGCGGACCATCCGCGGCGAGGAGTGCTCGGGCTACTGGCCGGCCGGCACCGCCGCGTTCCACATCGGCGCGGACATCGCGGCCGCCGTCGCCCGCTACGTCCGGGCCACCGGGGACGTCGGGTTCGAGCGCGAGTACGGGCTGGAACTGCTGGTCGAGACGGCCCGGATGTGGCGCTCGCTGGGCCACCACGACGCGGTCGGCAAGTTCCGCATCGAGGGCGTCACCGGGCCGGACGAGTACAGCGCCGTCGCCGACAACAACGTCTTCACCAACCTGATGGCGCAGACCAACCTGCGCGCCGCCGCCGAGGCCGCCGCCCGGCACCCGCGCGAGGCCGCCGCGCTCGGCGTCGACACCGAGGAGACCGCCGCCTGGCGCGACGCCGCGGCCGCGATGTTCGTCCCCTACGACGAGAACCTCGGCGTCCACCCCCAGGCGGACGGCTTCACGGACCACCAGCTCTGGGACTTCGAGAACACCCCGCCCCAGAACTACCCGCTGCTGCTGCACTACCCGTACTTCGACCTGTACCGGAAGCAGGTCGTCAAACAGGCCGACCTGGTGCTCGCCATGCAGGTCCGCGGCGACGCCTTCACCGACGAGCAGAAGGCCCGCAACTTCGCCTACTACGAGCGGCTGACCGTCCGCGACTCCTCGCTCTCCGCCTGCACCCAGGCGGTGATCGCCGCCGAGGTCGGCCAGCTCGACCTCGCGTACGACTACACCGCCGAAGCCGCCCTGATGGACCTGCACGACCTCGGCGGCAACACCCGGGACGGACTGCACATGGCCTCGCTGGCCGGGGCCTGCGTCGCCCTGGTGGCCGGCTTCGGCGGCCTGCGCGACCACGGCGAGGCGCTCTCCTTCCGGCCCCGGCTGCCCACCGGGCTGATGCGGCTCAGCTTCTCGCTGCTGGTCCGCGGGCAGCTGCTGGGCGTCCGGATCGGCCACGACGAGACCACGTACACGCTGCGCCGCGGCGAGGTGATCCACCTGCGGCACGACGGTGCGGCGGTCCAGGTGAAGGCCGGCGAGCCGGTCTCGGTGCCGACCACCACCCCGCCCGCCCAGGAGCGGTGCAGCCAGCCGCCGGGCCGCGAACCGGCCCGCCGGCAGCCGCAGGCGGGCGTGGCCGGGGGGCGGGTCGGGCCGGGGCCGGAGCACCTGGCGGCGGAGTAGCGCGGCGGCCCGGCAGCGGGGGCGGTCCGGTGGGGGCCCGGTGGTGGCCCGGTGGTGGCGAGGCGCCCGGGTTCACCCGTCCGGGCCCGCTCCGGCTGCGGAGCGGGCCCGGACGTCGGACGGTGCTGGTGTCGTGTGGCAGCCGCCGGCCGGTGAAGGAGAGCCCCGTGGTGAGTGTGGCCGAGCAGATGGTGGAGGTGCTCCGGCAGGCCGGGGTCGAGCGGGTCTACGGGGTGGTCGGCGACAGCCTCAACCCGGTGGTGGACGCCATCCGCCGGGCCGAGGGCATCGGCTGGGTGCACGTCCGCAACGAGGAGGCCGGCGCGTTCGCGGCCGCCGCGGAGGCCGAGCTGAGCGGTCGCCTGGCGGTCTGCGCGGGCTCCTGCGGCCCCGGCAACACCCACCTCATCCAGGGCCTCTACGACGCCCAGCGCAGCGGTCTTCCGGTGCTCGCGCTGGCCTCGCACATCCCGTCCGGCCAGATCGGCACCGGCTTCTTCCAGGAGACCCACCCCGAGCGGGTGTTCACCGACTGCAGCAGCTGGTGCGAGACCGTCTCCACCCCCGCCCAGGTGCCCCGGCTGCTGCGGATCGCGGTCCAGCACGCGCTCGGCGCGCGCGGCGTCTCCGTGCTGGCCTTCCCCGGCGACGTGGCCGCGCTCCCCGCCGCCGGGCCGACCGGCACCAGCAGCTTCCTGACCGAGCAGGCCGTCGCCGCGCCGCCGTGGTCCCAGGTGCAGGCCCTCGCCCAGGCGCTCAACGCCGCACGCCGCGTCACCCTGTTCTGCGGCGCGGGCGTACGCGGGGCGCACGCCGAGGTGATGGCGGTCGCGGACGCCCTGCACGCGCCGGTCGGACACTCCCTGCGCGGCAAGGAGTGGATCCAGTACGACAACCCGTACGACGTCGGCATGAGCGGCCTGCTCGGCTACGGCGCCTGCCACGAGGCGCTGCACTCCGCCGACCTCGTCGTCCTGCTCGGCACCGACTTCCCGTACGACTCCTTCCTGCCGCAGGCCCGCACCGTCCAGGTGGACCACGACGCCACCCGGCTCGGCCGCCGCACCCCGCTGGAGCTGGCCGTGCACGGCGACGTCCCGGCCACCCTGCGGGCCGTGCTGCCGCTGCTGGAACAGAAGACCGACCGGGCCTTCCTGGACGACATGCTCGACAAGCACTGCCGCGCCCTGGAGGACGTGGTCGGCGCCTACACCCGGGACATCGGGAAGCACCTGCCGATCCACCCCGAGTACGTGGCCTCGGTCCTGGACGAAGTGGCCGCCGACGACGCGGTGTTCACCGTCGACACCGGCATGAACAACGTCTGGGCCGCTCGCTACCTGCAGCCCAACGGGCGCCGCCGGGTGATCGGCTCCTTCCTGCACGGCTCGATGGCCAACGCGCTGCCGCACGCGATCGGCGCCCAACTGGCCTGCCCGGGGCGGCAGGTGGTGGCGATGGCCGGCGACGGCGGGATCGGGATGCTGCTGGGCGAGCTGCTCACGGTGGCCAAGCACCGGCTGCCGGTGAAGACGGTGGTGTTCAACAACGGCGCACTCGGCATGATCAAGCTGGAGATGCTCGTCTCCGGCTACCCCGAGGCGGAGATCGACAACGGCGACGTCGACTACGCCGGCATCGCCCGGGCGATGGGCATCCCGGCCAAGCGGGTCACCGAACCGGCCCGGGTCCGCGAGGTGCTGGCGGAGGCGCTGGAGCGGCCCGGCCCGGCACTGGTGGACGTGGTCACCGACCCGAACGCGCTCTCCATCCCGCCGCGCATCACCGCCGCCCAGCTGAAGGGCTTCGCGCTGGCGGCCGGGAAGACGGTGCTCTCCGGCGGGGTGGGGCGGATGATCGACCTGGCGCGGTCCAACCTGCGGAACATCCCGCGGCCGTAGCGTCCCGTGGCGGCCCGCCGGGGCCGGCGTCGTCCTGCCTGCGCGAGCGCGCGCGGCGGATTTGCCTCCGGGGCAAATTTCTTGCCTGTACGGCACGTGAGGTGTCCACTGGACACATGAGCACCAGCCCAGCCGGTCCGCCCACCGCCCCCGGCGACCAGTTCGACGACCACGAGGTGCAGGAGGTGGCCGGCCTCGCCACGAGGCTCCGCGAGCACCGGCTCGGCAGCCGCCTCACCCTGGAGGTCGCCGCCGCCCGGGTCGGGCTCTCCCCAGCGTACTTGTCCCGACTGGAGACCGGGAGGCGGCAGCCCTCGCTGCCCGTCCTGCTCGGCCTCGCCCGCGCCTACGGCACCTCCGTCTCCGGCCTGCTCGGCGAGAGCCTCGTCGAACCCGACCCGGTGGTCCGCGGCGGCGCCATCGAACCCGGCCGGGCCGGCGGCTGGGGCTACCGGCGGGCGGGCGCCCCCGGCCGCGCCATGCAGGCGCTGCGCGTCCACGTCCCCCCGGGCGTGCAGGACGCGGTGGTCCGCGTCCACCCCGGGGAGGAGTGGCTGTACGTCCTCCAGGGACGGCTCAGGCTGACCCTCGGCGACCGCGTCCACCTCCTCGCCGAGGGCGACTCCGCCCACTTCGACTCGCTCACCCCGCACTGCATCGCCGCCGACTCGGCGGCCGGGGTCGAGCTGCTCTTCATGCACACCCTGCTGCAGAGCCCCGGCGGCGAACTCTGCCTCGGCGGCGGCCCTGCCCCGCACCACTGACCCGACGTCGGAACACTCGGAGGAGATCTCCCATGGCTGATCCCGCCACCACCGTCCCCGCCGCGCCCACCGCTCCCGCAGCCCCCGCGGCGGCCCCGAAGACCATCGACGCCGGCAAGTGGGCCAACCGCCGCGTCGGCATCCGGCTGGTGATCTACACCGTCGCCACCCACGCCTTCGCCGGCTTCATCCTGCTCCTCTTCGAACTCGGCAACCGGAACAAGTAGCCCGCGGGGGCCGCGCCGACCCCTCGCGGAACCGCCACCGCCGTGCCCGGGACGCCCCCGCCCCGGACGCGGCGGTTCCGGCTCCCGTTCCCGTTCCGGCTCGCTCCCGTGCCGGCTGCGGACCGCCCCGGCCACGACCCCTCCCGCTCCGCCCTCTTCCTACGCCCCCGCCTCGCGCAGCAGGGCGCAGAGCGCGTCCAGGGCGGCCGGGAAGGCGTGCTCGGGCGGGGTGCCGTAGCCGACGACCAGGGCGGGCGGGGCGTCCGGGGCGAGCGACGGGTCGGCGAGGTGCGGGGCGAGGCCCGAGACGACCAGGCCCGCGGCCCGGGCCCGGGTGACCAGCTCCGCCTCCGGCCCGGCGCCGGGCGGCAGTTGCAGGACGGCGTGCAGTCCGGCGGCGATCCCGGTGACCCGGACGTGCGGGGCCCGCTCGGCGAGCGCCGCGACCAGCCGGTCCCGGCGCCGCCGGTAGTGCAGCCGGGAGCGGCGGACGTGCCGGTCGTACCGGCCGGAGGTGATCAGCTCCGCGAGGGTCAGCTGGTCGATCACCGGGGACATGGTGTCCGCCACCCGCTTGAGCCGGGCCACCGGTTCGACCAGCGCGTCGGGCAGCGCCAGCCAGGCCAGCCGCAGGCCCGGCGCCAGGCTCTTGGCGGCCGTCCCGCCGTAGACCACCCGGTCCGGGTCGAGCGCCTGCATCGCGCCGAGCGGCTGCCGGTCGTACCGGAACTCGCCGTCGTAGTCGTCCTCGATCACGTAGCCGTCGTGCTCGCGGGCCCAGCGGACGGCCGCCGCCCGGCGGTCGGGGGCCAGCGCCGCTCCGGTCGGGAACTGGTGCGCGGGGGTCAGCAGCACGGCGCCGGCCGCCGCGGCGGCCGGCCCGGCCAGCAGGTCGGTGCGCGCGCCGCCCCCGTCCAGCGGCAGCGGTACGAGGGCGAGGCCGGCCGCCCGCAGGACCTCGCGCTGCGGCGGCAGCCCGTACGCCTCCACGGCGACGGCCACGGCGCGGGCGCGGCCGGTGCCGTGCCCGCGCGCGGTGCCGCGCTCGCGCAGGGCGGCGGCGAGCAGGCCGAGGCCCTGGCTGAACCCGGCGCAGACCAGCAGCCGGTCCGGGTCGGTGCGCACCCCGCGGACCCGGGCCAGGTAGTCGGTGAGCGCCCGCCGCAGCTCGATCCGGCCCAGCGGCGATCCGTAGTCGAAGACGTCGTGCGGCGCCGTGGCCAGCGCCCGCCGGGCGGCGGCCAGCCAGGCGGTGCGCGGGAACAGCGAGAGGTCCGGCCGCCCGGGCAGCAGGTCGTGCCGCCCGGTGGGCCGGATCCCCGGCGGCAGGGCGGCGGGTCGCCCGGCGGGGCGGGGGGTGGCCCGTTCGGCCACCGTGGTGCCGGACCCCTGCCGCGAGCTGAGCCACCCCTCGGCGGTGAGCTGCCCGTACGCCTCGACGACGGTGTTCCGGGCGATCCCGAGGTCCTCGCCGAGGGCCCGGGAGGACGGCAGCCGGGTGCCGGGCGCCAGCCGACCGTCCTGCACCGCCTCGCGCAGCGCGTCCTCCAGGGCGGCCCGCAGCCCGGCGCCGGCGGCCCGCCGCCCGGTGAGGTCGAGGTGCAGGTCGCCGCCGAAGGCGGTCCAGGACCCGGTCCGCGCGCTGCCCCGGGCGGCGCTCCGGGCGCTCGGGGAGGCGGGGCGGGCGCTCGGGGAGGCGGGTCGGGGGTCGGCCCCGGGCGAGGTCCGGGCGGCGGGTCGGCGGGCGGTCATGCCGGGATTATCGCCGCCCTCCCGCCACCACCGGATGTCCGATACATTGCGCCGGACCGGGACGACCACGGTGGGGGTGGCGAACATGGCGCGCGGGTACGGCAGTTCGGGGAGCGGCCCGAGAGGCGGCGGGCGGCGGCCCGGTGGCGGCGGGGGATGCCTGAACGCCGTCTTCATGCTGATCTTCTTCACGGTGCTGGGCTACCTGCTCGCCCTGCCCGTCCTGATCCCCGCCCTCATGAAGAGCCAGACCCCGCCGCTGCACACCACCCCCGCCCAGGTGGCGCTGCTGGTCGGCGTCGCGTACCTGGTCGCGCTGCTGCTCGATTGGCAGGCCGGCCGGCGCCGCCGCGTCGCGCTCTGGGTGGTGCCGGCCCGGGCGGCCGCCCTGACCGGGCTCTCCGCGCTGGTCGCCTTCCTGGTCGGCGAGTTCCTCGTCCCCCGGGTCTTCGGGGCGGAGGCCGCGACCGGGACCGGGACCGACGCGCCCGCCCTCCAGTGCGTCGTGGTCGGCGCGGTCGCCTGGGCCTGGCGGCTGCGCGTCCGGTCCTGGGCCGGCGGCCCGCCGGAGCGGGAGTGGACCCCGCCGCGCCGCACCGGCGCCCGCACCGGTACCGCTACCCGCACCGTGGCCCGCCCGGAGGCCGGGGAGGTGTGGGTCGCGATGGTGCCGTTCCGCGACCGGGCGGAGGCGGCGCGGCACTACTGCGTGATCCTGCAGGCCCAGCAGGGGTACGCGGAGGTCCTGCAGATCACCAGCAAGGACAAGGACCACCGCGACGACTACATCCGGATGGAGAACGAGGGCTGGAACCGGACCGGCAAGCAGTCCTGGGTCGAGGTCGGGATGGTGCCGCGCCGGGTGCCGTTCGAGAGCTTCCTCTCCGACCACCCGCAGGGCCCGTGCCCGCCGCGGATCTGGCGGGAGATCCAGCGCCGTCAGGCCGCCCTCGGGCCCGGCCGCCCGCCCCGGCAGCGTCCGCCCGGCGGCGCGTCGTCCGGTCCGTCGGGCGGTCGGTCCGGCGGCTCCTCGGGCCCGGGCCGGCGCCGCCCGCCGAACTCGGGGCGCGGGCACCAGTCCTGAGCCCGGCCCCGGACCACCGGCCGGTCAGCTCCAGGTCGCCCCGGCCGGCTCCTGGATCGTCGCGTTGATCCGGTTGAAGAAGTTGGTCAGCCCGACCATCAGGATGATCGCGGAGAGCTGCTCCTCGGTGAAGTGGTCCGCCGCCGCGTCCCAGATCTCGTCCGGCACGGCCTGCCCGGAGCGGTCGGCGATCCGGGTCGCGGCCTCGGTCAGCGCCAGGGCCGCGCGCTCCTCGTCGGTGAAGTACGGGGCCTCCCTCCAGGCGGCGACGGCGTGCAGCCGCTCGTCCGTCTCGCCGGCCTTCTTGGCGCCGGTGACGCCCGCGACCACGCAGGCGCTGCAGCCGTTGATCTGGCTGGCCCGCAGGTGGACGAGCTCCAGGGTGGTGTGCGGAACCCCGCCCTGGTACATCGCCTTGTAGATGCTCTGGATGCCCTTCATGGCGTCCGGCAGGACCATGGCGGGGTTCTTCATCCGGGCGGTGTGGGTGGTCATCTGATGGTCCTCCGGGTCAGGGGGGCCCGCGTGTCCGTCACGCGGACCGGTTAGCGTCCGTCAATGCACTGACGGATCCCGACGCGAGGATGTGACAGATGGGCGGGGACGATTTTCTGGCCGCGCGGTTCGAGGAGCACCGGTCCCACCTGAGGGCCGTGGCCTACCGGATGCTCGGCTCGCTCAGCGAGGCCGAGGACGCCGTGCAGGAGGCCTGGTTCAAGCTGGAGCGGGCCGACACGAGCGGGGTCGCCAACCTGGGCGGCTGGCTGACCACCGTGGTCGGCCGGGTCTGCCTGGACCTGCTGCGCTCGCGGGTGGCCCGGCGCGAGGACCCGATGCAGGACCAGGACGGCCGGGAGGTCCGGCTGCCCGACCCGGTCATCGGCGGGGCGCAGGCCATCGACCCGGAGCACGAGATCCTGATGGCCGACTCGGTCGGCATCGCGCTGATGATCGTGCTGGAGACGCTGTCCCCGGCGGAGCGGCTCGCGTTCGTGCTGCACGACCTGTTCTCGGTGCCGTTCGACGAGATCGCACCCGTCCTCGGCCGCACGTCGGCGTCCACCCGGCAGCTCGCCAGCCGCGCCCGCCGCCGCGTCCAGGGTGCCGCGCCCGCGCCCGACGCCGACCTGGCCCTGCGGCGCGAGGTCGTGGAGGCCTTCCTGAGCGCCGCGCGCGGCGGGGACTTCGACGCGCTGCTCGCGATCCTCGACCCCGAGGTGGTGGCCCGCTCGGACGGCGGTGCGCTGCGGCCCGGCATGGTCCGGCGTGGCGCGACCGAGGTGGCCTCCGGGGCGAGCGTGTTCGCCTCCCGGTTCGCCGGGGAGTCCCGCCTGGTGCTGGTCAACGGCGAGCCCGCCGTCGCCACGTTCGCCGAGGGCCGCCCGGTCTCGCTCGCGGCGTTCACCGTCCGCGGCGGCCGGGTCGTCGCGATGGACATCTTCACCGACCCGGAGCGCCTGGAGCGGCTCGGCCTGACGGCCTGACCGGGCCGACGGGACCCGCTGGAAAGATCTTCCGAGAAAACCTTCCGGCCGATGTAGAGAGCACCGCACCCGTTCCGACCAAGGGGTGAGAGCGCGCCGGAAGGGGCGCGCCGAACAGGAGGACACCCGAGATGAAGTACGTCGCGATGGTCTACGGCAACCAGGCCAAGTGGGACGCGTTCCCGGCCGAGGAGTGGCCGGCCGCGATCGCCAGGCAGGACGCGTTCAACCGGAAGTACCGGGCCACCGGCGAGCTGATCGGCGCCTACGGCCTGGCCGACGCGGCCGCCGCCCAGCTGGTGCGCCGCGAGGACGGCCTCCCGGCCGTCACCGACGGGCCGTACCTGGAGACCAAGGAGTACCTGGCCAGCTTCTACCTGCTGGACTGCGAGAGCCCGGAGCGCGCCCGCGAGATCGCCGCCGACATGCCGTTCGCGGACGTCGACCCGGTCGAGCTGTGGCCGGTCCTGCACGACGCCGCGGCGGACGTGTGAGCGACCCGACCCCGACCGAGGGCCTGCTGCGCGACCTCGCGCCGCAGGCCCTCGGGGCGCTGCTCCGCCGGTACGGGCAAGGCCTCTTCGACGCCTGTGAGGACGCCGTGCAGGAGGCGCTGCTGGCGGCCGCCACCCAGTGGCCGGACGAGGGGGTGCCGGAGAACCCGCGCGGCTGGCTCGTGACCGTGGCCTCGCGGCGGCTGGTGGACGCCGTGCGCAGCGAGTCCGCCCGGCGGCGGCGGGAGGACGCGCTCGCCGTCGCCACCCCGCAGTCCGCGCTGCTCGCCCCGGCGGCGGACGCCTCCCCGCGCTCCGACCGGGACGACTCGCTGGAGCTGCTGTTCCTCTGCTGCCACCCGGACCTCTCGGCGCCCAGCCGGATCGCGCTCACCCTGCGGGCGGTCGGCGGGCTCGGCACCGCGCAGATCGCGGCGGCGTTCCTGGTGCCGGAGGCGACCATGGCGCAGCGGATCAGCCGGGCCAAGCAGACGGTGCGGACGGCCGGGGTGCCCCGGGCCGGGCGGGCCGGGCAGGCCGAGCGGCTCGCCGAGGTCCGCCAGGTGCTCTACCTGATCTTCAACGAGGGCTACACGGCGAGCGGCGGCGACGACCTCACCGCGCCCGAACTCTCCACAGAGGCCGTCCGGCTGGCCCGCCTGCTGCACCGGCTCGTGCCCGACGACGCGGAGACGGCCGGCCTGCTCGCCCTCATGCTGCTCACCGACGCCCGCCGGCCGGCCCGCGTCGGACCGGGCGGGGAGCTGGTGCCGCTCGCCGAGCAGGACCGGACCCTCTGGTCCCGGGAGCTCATCGCCGAGGGCGTCGCCCTGTTGGAACGCACCCTGCCGGGCGGTCGGGTCGGCCCGTACCAGCTCCAGGCCGCCGTCGCGGCCGTCCACGACGAGGCGCCGGACGCGGACGGGACGGACTGGCCGCAGATCCTGGTGCTGTACGACCTGCTGGAGCGGTTCGGCCCGAACCCGTTCGTCACCCTCAACCGGGCGGTGGCGGTGGCGATGGTGCAGGGCCCGGCGGCAGGGCTCGCCTCCCTCGCCGGGCTCGACGCCGACAAGCGGATGGCCCGCCACCACCGCCTCCTCGCCACCCGCGCCCACCTGCTGGAGCTGCTCGGCGACACCGGGGCCGCCGTCGAGGCCTACCGGGCGGCCGCACGGCGGACGACCAGCGCACCGGAGCGCCGCCACCTCACCCACCGCGCCCGCACCCTGGAGGCATCCGCATGACCTGGACCGAACGCGTCGTGATCCGGGACGGCGTCCGTCTCAATTGCCGTGACTGGGGCGGCGACGGCCCGCCCGTCGTGCTTCTGCACGGTCTGGCCGGGCACGTGGGGGAGTGGGACGCGCTGGCCCGACGGCTCAGCACCGGGTGGCGGGTGGTCGCCGTCGACCAGCGCGGGCACGGGGCGAGCGAACGGTGGCCGGCCGACGTCTCACGGGCCGCGTACGTGGCGGACGTCGTGGCTGTCGCGGACGGGCTCGGTCTCCACCGACCGGTCCTGATCGGCCAGTCCTACGGAGGACACGCCGCCATGCTCGCGGCCGCAGCGCACCCGGAACTCGTCGAGGCACTGGTGATGGTCGAGGCCGGTCCGGCCGGATCGGACCCGGACACGGTGGCGGGGATCGTCGGCTGGTTCGCGTCGTGGCCGGTGCCGTTCCCCTCGCGCGAGGCCGCAGCCGGGTTCATCGGGGAAGGGCCGGTCGGCGAGGGCTGGGCGGCGGGGCTGGAGGAACGCGGGGACGGCTGGTGGCCGCGCTTCGACGTCGACGTGATGGCGCGGTCGTTGGAGGAGAACACCCACCGCTCGTGGTGGGAGGAGTGGAACCGGATCACCTGCCGCACGCTGGTGGTGCTCGGCCAGAACGGGATCATCGGGGAGGGGGAGCTGGCGGAGATGCTCCGCCGCCGCCCGGACGCGACAGCCGTGACCATCCCCGCCGCCGGCCACGACCTCCACCTGGAACACCCGGAGGTGCTAGGGGAACTGGTGGACGACTTCCTGCGCTGAGCCGGGGTCAGGCGGCGCCGAACTCGCCGGCGCGGACGGCGGTGACGAAGGACTGCCAGGCGGCGGGGGTGAAGGTGAGGTCGGGCCCGTCGGGGTCCTTGGAGTCCCGCACCCGCCCGGGGACGGCGTCGTCCACCTCGACGCAGGAGCCACCTTCGGCGTTGCTGTAGCTGCTCTTCCGCCACCGGGCGGAGCGGTCATTGCTCTTGAGCATTCTCGTGGTCCTCCGCCGCCGAGAGGATCAGGGCCAGGGACGCCTCCGGCGACAATGCGGCGGCCCGAACGAGATCGTATGACCGCTGGCATCTGGCGACCAACTGGGTATCGTCGATCAGTTGTCCGGCATGCTGGCCCTCGATGTAGACCAGCGGGGGAGCGTCGGCGAAGGTCATCAACGAGAGCATGCCGCTGAGCAGCGCATGCGCTCCCGCCTCATAGGTGACGACCTGAACGATCAAGCGCCGGCGCATGATCAGAGCGGCAATGTGTCGGAGCTGGTCCGCCATGATCCGGCGGCTTCCGACGACGCGACGCAGCAACGCCTCGTCCAGGATGAACCACAACTCCGGTCCGGTTGGGGAACTTACCAGTCGCTGTCGGTCCATCCTTGCGGCGACGAGTTCCGCGAGCTCGTCGTCAGAGAGCAGTGGCTGTCCGCCCAGACACAGTGCTGCCGCATAGTCCGTGGTCTGCAGCAGTCCTGGCACCACACTCCCGGCGTACTCGCAGATCGACACCGCGCGGGACTCGTGCTCGGCGGCTTCTTTGAAGTAGTCGGCGAAACGCGAGTACTCCAACAACTCATGAATGCGCTCAAGCACTCCGCCCGAGCCGAGGATGTCGTCGATGCGCAGCGAGAGATCGATCTGGGGCGCCCGCACGGCATTCTCCAATTGACCGATATACGTACCGGAGACGAATGTCAGCGCGCCCAGCTTCTCCTGGGACATCCTCGGTACGGCAGCTTCACGAAGACGCCGCAGCTCGGAGCCGTAGTACTCCCTGGGCGTCTTCCCGGGCGGCAGGCTGTTTGGGGTGGTCATCGGGGCTCCGCCTCCGAACAATCAACTTGCGGTGACCAATCGGCTTCTCAGCGTAGTCGGACTGCCTGATTCTGGTGAGGGAATCGCAAAAGACCACCGCAACAGGAGCAGCGCCATGTCCTCCAGGCTCAGAAGCATCACCGCCGACGACCGCCGTGAGGCGGCCGAGGCCCTCGGCGACCTCAAGGCGACCCTCGCCGCCGCCGGAACCGCCCTCCCCTCCACGGGGATCGACTGGAACTGCGCCTCCGTCACCGGCGTGGTCCTGATCGACCTCGGGGCCGCGCCGACCTCCGTCGTCCTCAAGCTCGTCGACGTGATCCGCGACGGTGTCCGCGCCCGCCGTGAGCAGAGCGAGCGGAAGTCCTGGCGGCCCACCTCCGGCCTTCCCGTCACCCTCAACGCGGCCGGCGGCGTCCCGCTGGCCGCCGAAGTCGTCGCCGTCACCGGCCGGTTGGTGACCGTCCGTCTCGCCGCCAAGTGATCCCGGAAGCGACCCGCACCCCATGACCAACGAGCCATCGCCCGTCCCCACCACCCCCGCCGGCCCCGTGCGCGGTCAGCTCGTCCACGACCGCCGGACCCGCCGGACCGGCGTCTACATGGACACCGTCGGCGGCCGCCTCTACCTCCGCCCGGTCGGCGGCGGCATCGAGTGGACCACCCGCCCCGAGTACGTCGGCCCCCCGTTGCCCGGCCCCCTGTCGCCCGGCGCCCCACCGGATCCGGGGCGCCGGGCCGGATGAGCCGCCCGCCCCGCGTGCTCCTGATCGCCGCTTCGGCCGCCTCCGTGGCGGCCGGCACGGCGCTCGCCGCGCTCGCCGGCCATTCGGTCCGCCGTCATGGTTCCGGTGCGGCCAACCTGCTCTTCCTCCTGGTCCTCTGCGCGGGCACCGTCCTCGCCAACTCCGCCCTCAGCCGGGCGATCCACCGCCACTGGGCGGCCCGCCGACGCTGACGCCTCCGCGCGAGAAGTCGGCCCGTCCGACTTCTCGCGCAGCCGCCGGGCCCGAAGAGGCATGGCGGGCCCGGCGGCCGGCCGTCCCACGGTGGCGGGCGTGACCACGATCCGCACCGCCATCACGGAACCGGGCCGGCGCCGTCGCTCCGGGTCAGCGCGGGGAGAGCAGGCAGAACTCGTTGCCCTCCGGGTCGACCAGGATCCTCCAGGAGATCGCGGACTGGTCGATCCCCGGGTCGGTGGCGCCCAGGGTGCGCAGTCGGGCTTCCTCCGCTGCCAGGTCCTGACCGAGGTAGGGGGCGACGTCGAGGTGGACGCGGTTCCACCCGCTCTTGGCGTCGGGGGTGCGGACGAACTCCAGGTAGGGGCCCACGCCCTGGGCGGAGCGCAGGGAGGCGTGGTCGTCGGCGACCTCGTGCACCGTCCAGTCCGTCGCCTCGCCCCAGAACCCGGCCACCGCGCGCGGGTCGGCGCAGTCGACCACCACCGCGGCGATCGGCCCGGTGTCCCCGTAGACGGGGCGGGGTTCCAGGACGCAGAACTCGTTGCCCTCCGGGTCGGCCATGACCGTCCAGGGGACGTCGCCCTGGCCCACGTCGGCGAGCGTCGCGCCGAGGTCCTTCAGGCGCGCGACCAACTCCGCCTGGTGGGCGGGGGAGGTGGTGGCCAGGTCGAGGTGCACCCGGTTCTTCACCGTCTTGGGTTCGGGGCGGGTGATGATGTCGATGCAGACGGCCGCGGGGTCGGGGTAGGAGAAGCCGACGGGTTCGAGGTTCGTCACGCCGGGTCCCTCGCTGTCGACACCCCAACCGAGTGCCTCCGCCCAGAACCGTCCGAGTACGGAGTCGTCCTGGGCCTTCATGTTGATCTGCACGAGTCTTGTTGCCATGCGGAAGATCCTAGAAGCTGCCGCGGCCCGGGCCGCCGCAATTTTCGGGGTGGTCCGTCAGGTACCGACCACGGCCGCCCTCGTCGAGACTGTGCAGGTCAGCCGGGTCAGCCGGGTCAGGCGGGTGGCCGGTCACCGGACGTGTGCGGCGATGGTCCTCGCGCACTCCATCGACTCGGCGTGCGCGGTGTCCACCTCCAGGTCGTAGACCACGCCCCGGTGGACCGCATCCGCCTGGGAGACGGCCATCCCGGGGGTCCGGTCGCCTCGTGCCACCTCACGGCCGGCGGCCACCGCACCGTCGCACCGGACGCCGACCCACAGCACCCGCAGTTCGCCCAGGGCCTTCTGCCATCGCCGCTGTGAGTCCGCTCCGCCGAGGAAGACCTCGTCGACGACGACCCGGGCGCCCGCGCGGGCCATCGCGGCGATCCCCTCGATCCAGGCCGCCTCCAGCGTCCGGAACTCCGGCCCGACGATCACCTCGCCGTCCGGAGCGAACTCGATGCCGCCGTCCGCCGTCCGCAGGGAGGCGGGCATCGCGTCGACCAGCGTGTCCGTCCCGAGGGCCAGCCACGGGTCCGGCAGGACCGACTGGAGACACCGTACGATCCCGGACTTCCCCGAGCTGGATCCACCGTTGAGAACGATCACCTGTGTCATCACCGCGCCACCGTAGAGGCGCCGGGGCGACACTCGAAACGGATTTCCGCGCCCCCTGCACCAACTTGCCACCACCCGGCGGCCCCTCCTCGTCGGAGCCCCCGCGCAGGAAGTCGGACCGGCCGACCTCCTGCGCGCGGCAGGGGTCGGAGCACTCCCGCCCCGGTCGGCCACCCCGGTCGGCCGGTCAGGTCGCGGGTGGCTCCTCCGCCGCTTCGGGCGCGGGGTGGTAGGCCGAGGTGGCCAGGTAGGTCAGATCGGTGGGTTCCGTCTCCGTGCCGTCCGCCGCCACCGTCCAGGTCGCGACGAGCAGCCCGAACCGCCAGGTGGCCGGGCCCGTGGTGCGCTCGGCCAGCAGGGCGAGGGCCGCCTCGGGCAGGGGCGGCAACTCGACCGCTCCGGCGGCGGAGGTGCCGGGGACCAGCTCCTCGGCGACCTCGGCGGGGGTGGGGCGGTCGGCCGGGTCGTGCCGCAGGCAGCGCGCGGTCAGGGCGGCCAACCCCGCCGGCAGCCCGGTCAGATCGGGCTCGCCGAACCGGACGCGATCCCTCAGGGTGCGGGAGTCGCCGTCGCCCCACGGGCTGTGTCCGAGGGCGAGCCGGGCGAGCAGGGTGCCGAGCGAGAAGACGTCGCTCGCGGGGGTGAGCTGCTCGTGGTCGTCGAGCTGTTCGGGGGAGGCGTACGCGACGGTGCCGGCGAAGCCCCGGCGCGGGCCGGTCAGCCGCGCGATCTGGGCGACCCCGAAGTCGATGAGGCGCGGGCCGTCCGCCGTGAGCAGGACGTTGCCGGGTTTCAGGTCGAGGTGGACGATGCCCTGCGCGTGGATGTCGACGAGCGCGAGGGCGATTCCCGCGCCCACGCCGCGGACCAGCCGCTCGTCCAGTGGCCCGCCCCGCCGGGTCAGCTCCTCCAGGGAGGGCGCGGCGACGTACGGGACGGCCAGCCACGGCCTCGCGGCATCCGTGTCGGCGGCGACGACCGGCACGGTGAACCGGTCCCGGACGCGTCGGGCGGCCTGCACCTCGTGGGCGAAGGCGGTGCGGTGGGCCGGGACGGCCGCCCGGTCCTCGTGCAGGGTCTTGACGGCGATCAGGATGCCGTCGGCGTCCCGGCAGAGGTGGACCTCGCCGAAGCCGCCCCGGCCGACCGGTTGGAGGACCTCGTACGGGCCGATGGTCGCCGGCCGGGCGCCGGTGCCGGAGGGCTCCGCCCGTGCCGGCGAGCGCCAGCCGCTCAGTGCCCGGGCGCCCGGGTGGAAGACGGTCGGCTGTTCGGGTGCGGCCCCCGGACCGCCCGGGCCCGCGGCGCCGGGCACCCGGACGGCCGGCAGGCCGGTCGCCGACCCGCCGCTCTCCCCGTCGGCGGTCCTGGCCGCCATCAGCCGGTGGAACTCGTCCTTGAGGTGCTCCTCGGAGTCGGGTCCGTACAGCCGCCCGCTGGCCTCCGCGGCCTTCTCGTACATCCTGGCCGCCCGTGCCGGGTCACCGGAGCGGAGCACCTGGTGGGCGGCGGTGCGGAGGGCCTCCAGGCCGCGCTGGCCGTGGTCGTGGCCGAGCGGCAGGTCGCCGGCGAGTTCGGCGTAGAGGCGTCGGGCGACCCCACTGGTCGGGTGGTCCGGGCCGAGTTCGCGCTCGGCGTCCCGCAGCATCCGGGCGAACGTCCGCAGGGCGGCCGCCGTCCGTCCGGCCGCCCGCTGCCAGTCGCCGACGTTGCACAGCAGGTCCAGCGCGGACTCGGTGCGGCCGGCCTGCTCGGCCGCGGCGTGCAGTTCGGTGTAGAGCGCGATGGCGCGCTCGTGGTCTCCGGCCCGGCCGTGCCAGTGGGCGGTCTGGTGCCTGGCCAGTTCGGTGTCGGGGTGCTGCGGGCCCTGGGCGCGTTCGCGGTCCGCCGCCAGTCGCTCGTACAGGGCGGCCGCCGCCTCCGGGGCGCCGGACTCTCCGGTCCAGTGGGCGGCCTGATGGCGCATCTGCAGCGTGAACGGATCGTCCGGGCCGGGCGTCCGCGAGGCGTCCAGGGCCGCCTTGCGGTACTCGCGTGCCGCTTTGCCGGGCCGGCCGGCGCGTCCGGACCGCTCGGCGAGGAGGGCGCGGACCAGGAGCGGTGCGGGCACCCGGCCGCCGGACGGGTCCGACCGGTCGTCGCCCCCGGGGTCCGGTCCGCCGCGCCGACGTCCGATCTTCCATGCCACTGCGCCACCCCCTGGGTTTCACCGTCCGGCGGGCGGGCGGATGCCTCAACCACCTTGCCCCGCCGTGAGGTTACGCCGACCATGGTGGTGCCGCAGGCCTTCGTGCCGGTCGGCCCGCCGAGTTGGGGTGCGGAGTGCTCCGGCGCTGCTCAACACCCTTGCCGCAGCGGGGCGGGAGGGCCGACCGGGTGTTCGAGGAGGCATGACAGACTGTTCGCCTGCCGACCCGTCCGGTCGGATCGGACGGAGGGGCGAGGCATGAGTGGTCGGGGGACCGTGCTCGGTGGGCGCTACACGCTGACCGCGCGGATCGGCGGCGGGGGGATGGGCGCCGTCTGGCGGGCCGACGATTCGGTGCTCGGGCGGCAGGTCGCGGTGAAGATCCTCCACGCGGCGCTGCTGGAGGACGGCACCTTCGCCCAGCGCTTCCGCCGCGAGGCCCAACTGCTCGCCGCCCTCAGCCACCCCGGCATCGTGGACGTGCACGACTACGGCGAGGAGGGCCCCGACGAGGACGGCGAGCGTGCCGCCTACATCGTCATGGAGCTGATCGACGGCCGGCCGCTGGACAAGGTGCTCGCCGAGGACGGGCCGTTGGCGCCGGACCGCGCACTCGGCCTGCTCGCCGCCGCCCTGGACGCCCTGCACGCGGCGCACCGGCGGGACATCGTGCACCGCGACGTGAAGCCGTCCAACCTGATGCTCCGGGCCGACGACCGGGTGACGGTCACCGACTTCGGCATCGCCCGCGCGATGGCCGGCACCAGGCTCACCGCTTCGCACGCGGTGATCGGCACCGCCCTCTACATGGCGCCCGAGCAGGCCGAGGGCAAGGCGATCACGCCCGCCGCGGACCTCTACTCGATCGGCGTGGTCTGCTGGGAACTGCTCACCGGCAAGCCGCCGTTCACGGGCGAGAGCATGCTGGAGGTGGCGCTCAAGCACCTCCGGGAGCCGGTGCCGGAGCTGCCGGAGTCCTTCCCGGCGGCGGTCCGGGCGTTCGTCGCGACGGCGCTCGCCAAGCAGCCCGGGGACCGCTTCGCCGACGCCGCCGCGATGGCCGCCGCCGCCCGTGCGGCGGTGGCCCCGGGCGGGGCGGCGGTCCCTGCGGCGCCGGCCACACCCGCGGCTCCACCTGCGGAACCTGCGGCTCCTGCGGCGCCCGCCGAACCGGCGGCCGAGGTCGGCAAGGTCGAACCCCGGGCGACCACGGAACCCGTCCGCCGCACCCGGCGGCGCGGCTTCCTGGTGCCGGTCGTGCTCCCGGTGGTGATCTCGGTGGGGACGGCCACCGTGCTGCTCATCGACAAGGCGCCGTTCACCTCGGAGGCGCAGACGCCGGACGCGGCGCCGTCCGCCGTGGTGACCGTCACCGCGACCGCCCCGGCCGCGCCGCTCCCGGGCGCCGCCTCGCCCACGACCGCGCCGCCCGCGAGCGCCTCGCCCACGACCGCGTCACCCGGCAGCGCGCTGCCCGCCACCCCGCCGGGGGCCGGCGCGTCGGCGACCACCCCGCCGTCCGCCGCCCCGACCAAGGCGGCCACCGGCACGGCCCAGACCACCGCACCGCAGAAGCCGACGGCCGCCACCGCACCGCAGCCCGGTGCCCCGGCGCCCGCCGACCCGCCCGCGCTCCCGGCTCCCTCCGCCCCGCCGACCATTCCGCAGCCGTCGGCTCCCGCCGCCGGCCAGTCGTCCCAGGCCGCCCCGCCCCCGGCCGCCGCTCCCGCCGCCGGCTGCGGCGGCACGAACTGGGGCTACATCACCAACGTCGGCGACGGCCTGCGGGTCGGTCTCTCCCAGGACGGCCTGGCGGGCGGCCAGGCCGTGGTGATGGGCGGTGCGACCGCCTACGGCTGGGTGCACACCGTCCCGAGCAGCTGGCACCAGTTCAACCCGTGCAAGCTGAGCGCCCCGCCGCTGGTGCAGGAGATGGACGGCAAGGTCATCCTCTCCAACGGCTTCAGCTTCCTGACCAACTGGACGGTCACCGCCGCGACCACCCCCGGCGCCTTCTACCTGAAGGACTACATGGGCCAGAACTGCCTCACCGACAACGGCGCGGGCGCCCAGCTCACCATGACGGTCTGCACTCCGGGCAACAAGGCGCAGGAGTACCGGATCCCGTAGCCGGCTGCTCACCGGGATCTCCGCCGGCCCGACTCCAGGACCGTCGGCCGGCCCTTCCGGCCAGGGCCCGGGGCATGTCGTGGTGCGGCGGTCGTGGAGTGGTCCGGTGGCTCTTCGAGAGGGGTTCCCGGAGCGCGGCCGGACCCACCGGACCACCGTGGCGGGGGTGTTGCCGGCCCCGCACTCTGTTGTGACAGAACCAGGACACCTGGTATGGCACTCTGACGATGCGGGCACAAACCGCCCAGGCAGCGGCTCGTACGACCGCCTGTACACGCACGTCACGGGGGAGCTGGAAACAAGTGGGCAAGACACGTATAGCGATGGTCGCGGCAACCGCAGCCGGCATGCTGGCTCTCGCCGCGTGCGGGGGCCAGTCCTCGCCGGAGAACAACACCGCGGCCGCCGCCTCCGGTGCTCCCAGTGCACCCGCCAGTGCACCGGCCACCCCCGGGACGACCGCGCCGACCACCCCCGGGACGACCGCGCCGACCACCCCCGAGGCACCCGCGCCGACCACCCCGGCCGAGCAGCCGTCGGCCACCCCCGTGGCACCCGCGCCGACCACCCCGGCCGCCGGGCCGTCGAGCGCCCCCGCTCCGCAGACGCCGAGCGCCCCGTCGGCCAAGCCCACGGCCAAGCCCACGGCCAAGCCCGTCGTGCCGGCTGCCGACTCCTCGGCGAGCGCCAAGCCGTCGGCGAGCGCCAAGCCCTCGGCCGCTGCCTCCGCCAAGCCGTCCGCCTCCGCCAAGCCCACCGCCTCCGCCAAGCCGTCCGCCCCGGCGACCGGTACCCCGAGCCCGGCGGCGCCCACGACCGGCGCCGCGAAGCCGCCGGCCACGGACGGCAAGTACGACCCGCGCTGCATGACGGGCCGCGCGATGTGCATCGACAAGACCACCAGCACCCTGACCTGGATCATCGACGGTGTCCCGCAGTACTCCTTCGAGGTCCGCTTCGGCTCGGCGGAACTGCCCACCCGTGAGGGTGCGTTCAGCGTGAACTCCAAGTCGAGGAACCACGTCTCCACGCTGTACGGCACCTCGATGCCGTACGCGATGTTCTTCAGTGGTGGTCAGGCCGTGCACTACTCCCCGGACTTCGCCGCCCGTGGCTACAGCGGCGCCTCGCACGGCTGTGTCAACGTCCGGAACAAGGCGCTCATCGGGAAGCTGTTCGACGAGTCCCGGGTCGGCGACAAGGTCATCGTGCACCGTTCCTGACCGAAGTCCCGACCGAGCAGCCGGTCCCCGTACGGGACACGGCAGTGGCCGCCCAGGGTTTCCCGGGCGGCCACGCGGTTTTCACGGTCCTCCGGCCGGAGCCGTGGACTACCGATCCGCACGGTGCTCGCCGTGCGACCCGCTGACCTCCTGCCGACTGCTCGACCCGGTCGACTACGGTGTCGCGCTCCCCACCGCGGTGCCCGCGGTGTCAGCCCCCACCTGCCGCCAGCCGCCGTCGCCCTCGACCGGCGCCGGGCCGAAGTCGTACCGCACCCCGCCCGGCCCGAAGGCGAGCAGGGATATCGACGACGAGCCCCAGATCCGGCCGTCGCCGAACTCGCGCCGCTGCACCAGCGCCGCCGGGTCGTCCAGGGGCAGCCCGTCGCCCGCGACGATCGGCAGCCACCCGCCCCACGCCTCCCCCGTCGGCGCGGCGCCGGGAAGCGGCTGCGGGCGGGCGGTCGCCTCGAAGCGGGCGCGGAAGCGGGCGGCCCGGGCGGCCATCAGCGAGCGGATCCGCTCGGAGGCGGTCCGGTTCTCCGCCAGCCCCTCCGGGCCGTCGTTGAGGACGACGCTCAGCCCGGTGGGCAGCTCCAGCTCCGCGAGCCGGCCGCCGGGGCCGCCCCAGCTCAGGACGCGCGCGCCGCCGGCCCGCGCGACCACCAGGTGGAACGGGTCGTACCGGTCGAGGTCCAGCCGGTCGATCCGGCCGCCGCGGACGGCGAGCAGTGGCAGTCCGCCGCGGGACTGCCGGGCCTGCGCAGGAGCCGGGGTGCCGAAGCCGTTCAGCAGGCAGGCCGCCACCGGGCCCTCGCCCGGTCCGCCGGGACCGACCGCCAGCCAGGTGCCGCCCGCGACCAGGTCGAGCCCGCCGACCGCGGAGGGCTGCGCGGGCCAGTGCCGGCCGGGCGGGGACCACCGCCGTCCGGCGTACTCGTCCCGCACCGAGAGCAGCAGTACCGGTACCGCCGCCGACGGCTCGATGCTCACGAACGCCGTACACACGTCCTGTCCCCCTGACCTCGTCCGTACCGGACGGCGCCGGGAACGCACCGGTACCGCCCTCACCGCGATCCTCGCACGGCCGTTCGTTTTCGGGGAGGCGGCCCGAGGCGGCCCGGGCCGCCTCGGGCCGGCCCGAGGCAGCAGCGCAAGCGCCCGGGCATCCCGCGAAGTGGCCCATGATTCCTCGACGCGAACGCACCAGTTGCGCAGGCCACCGCGCCCCTAGGCTGACAGGCATGACGACGACGAACGAGACCTCGGCCGACACCCCCGTCCCCGCCCCCGCGCAGCGGATCTCCCTCCCCGACCTGGCACCCGACTTCTACAAGGCGATGTTCGCGGTGGAGCGCGCCGCCCGGCAGGGCGTGGACCCGGTCCTCGCCGAACTGGTCAAGGTGCACGCCTCGATGATCAACGGGTGCGCGTTCTGCATCGACATGCACTCCACCGACGCGCTGAAGAACGGCGAGCGGGACCACCGGCTGCTCTCCCTCCCGGCCTGGCGCGAGACCCCCTGGTTCACCGCCCGGGAGCGGGCCGCGCTCGCGCTGACCGAGTCGGTCACGCTGCTCACCGAGGGCCACGTGCCGGACGCCGTCTACCAGGAGGCCGCCGCGCAGTTCGAGCCGGCCGAGCTGGCGCAGCTGATCGCCCTGATCATCACCATCAACTCCTGGAACCGGATCGGGGTCACCTCCCGGCTCAGCCCGGCCGCGAAGTAGGGTCCGGGAGCATGACAGCACAGCAGCAAGCCAAGGCCCGCCTGCTCCGCGAACTCCACCGCCCCGGTGAGCCGTTGGTGCTCGCCAACGTCTGGGACGCGGCGAGCGCCCGACTGGTCGCCGCCGCCGGGGCGCGGGCGGTGGCGACGGCCAGCGCGAGCGTCAGCTGGACGCTCGGCAGCGCGGACGGGGACGCCGCCGACCGGGACGAGGTGCTGGCCCAGACCGCGCTGATCGTCCGCGCGGTCGGCCTGCCGGTCACCGCCGACCTGGAGAGCGGCTTCGCGGAGACGGCCGCCGGGGTGGGCGAGACCGCCGGGGCCCTGCTCGCCACCGGTGCGGTCGGGGTGAACCTGGAGGACGGCCCGCGGCCCGCCGCCGAGGCGGCCGAGCGCATCGCGGCGGCCCGCGCGGCGGCGGACGCGGCCGGCGTGGACCTCTTCGTCAACGGCCGGACCGACGTCTTCCTGCTCGGCCTCGGCGATCCGGAGGGCCGGCTGGACGAGGCGGTCACCCGGCTGCGCGCCTACGTCGAGGCCGGTGCGGACGGGGTGTTCGTGCCCGGTGTGGCCGACCCGGAGGTGATCGCCGCGCTGGTGCGGGCCGTCCCGGCGCCGCTCAACGTGCTGGCCGGGCCGGGCTCGCCGTCCGTGCCGGAGCTCGCGCGGCTGGGCGTGGCCCGGGTCAGCCTGGGGCCGGGCCTGGCCCGGGCGGCGTACGCGGCGGTGCGCCGCGCCGCCGAGGAGGTGTACGCGGACGGCACGTACACCGCGCTCGACGGCGGGCTGGGTTACCAGGAGCTGCAGGAACTGAGCGCCCCCGACGGCGGGTGAGCCCTGGTCAGGACCGCCCGGGGCCGCCGGCGGGCGCGTCGGGGCGCCCTCCGACGGCCCCGGGTCCTGAGCCGGGGCCGGGCCCGTGGTCCGGGCCCGCGGCACATCCGCCGACGGGTGTCACAGGCCGTGGCCGATCTGGCCGCTGAGGCCGGGGTGGGTCATCTGGTTGGTGCCGACGGCCTCGACCTCGGTGGCGGCCTTCCCGACCAGGGGCAGGTCCTTCGCCTGGTGGATGACGAGGTC
Organism: Kitasatospora sp. NPDC042419; assembly: GCF_056437345.1. Taxonomy (NCBI): domain Bacteria; kingdom Bacillati; phylum Actinomycetota; class Actinomycetes; order Kitasatosporales; family Streptomycetaceae; genus Kitasatospora; species Kitasatospora sp. NPDC042419. The sequence goes on along the minus strand of NZ_JBWKAW010000003.1, from coordinate 40,430 downwards.
GGCGGGGGAGAGGGTGAGTCCCTCGGAGAGTCCGCCGAGCGCGTCCGGCGAGGTCGCCGTGGAGGTGGCGGCGGAGGCGGCCGGGACGGCGGCGGCGAGGCCGGCCATGGTGAGGGCGGCCAGGGTGGCGAGTTTCTTCATGGAACCCCCAACGACCCGGCCGCCCCGCGGTCACTTCCGGACGGTCAGGCGGTCACCCGCAGCGTCCGCACGCTGTTGCTGACGAACGACCCGATCGGCTCCGGCACCGGCCCCGGCGCGAGCGCCAGCGCGGGGTACCGCTCGAACAGGAACCGCAGCGCCGTCTCCGCCTCCATCCGGGCGAGCCCGGAGCCGAGGCAGAAGTGCGGGCCGTGGCCGAACGACAGGTGCCGGTTCGGCTGCCGGGTGAGGTCGAAGCGGTCGGCGTCCTCGTAGTGCCCGGAGTCCCGCCCGGCGGCCGCGTACGAGGCGAGCAGCGCGTCGCCGCGCCGGATCACCGCGTCGCCGACCGGGATGTCCTCGACCGCGTACCGGAGCGGGAACTGGCCGACCGGCGAGTCGTGGCGCAGCGTCTCCTCCACCACCGCCGACCAGGACGCCGTGCCGTTCCGCACCAGCTCCAGCTGCTCGGGGTGGGCGAGCAGGGCCCGGACGGCGTTGGTGATCAGGTTGAGCGTGGTCTCGTGGCCGGCCACCAGCATCAGCAGCAGGGTGCCGACCAGTTCCTGCTCGCTGAGCCGGTCGGTGTCCTCGCGCGCGGCGATCAGGTCGGTGGTGAGGTCGTCGCCCGGCTCGGCCCGCTTGGCGGCGACCACCGAGGCGAGCAGGGCGAACAGCGACTGCTGGGCGGCGATCGCGGCCTCGGGGGTGGCCGAGCTGGAGACCAGGGTGTCGGAGAGCTCGTGCAGTTCGTCCTGCTGCTTGGGCGGCAGGCCGAGGAGCTCGCCGATCACCTGCATGGGCAGCGGGTACGCGAAGTGCTCGCGCAGGTCGAACTCGCCCTCCAGGTCGGCTATTCGGTCGAGCAGTGCGACCGTGCGGGCCTCGATGGCGGGCTGCAGCGCGGCGATCCGGCGCGGGGTGAACGCCTGGGTGACCAGGCCGCGCAGCCGCCGGTGGTCGTCGCCGTCGGCGGTGATCATGCCGGGGACGGTGACGAAGTTGGTCAGCGGCCATCCGGCGGGCAGGCGGCCCTCCCGGAACACCGTCCAGAGCTGCGGGTTCTTGCCGACGCGCGGGTCGGCGAGCAGCTCCTGGAGGGTGTCGTGGTGGGTCACTGCCCAGACCACCACCCCGCCAGGGAGCTCCACCAGGACCGCCGGGCCGGCTTCCCGGAGCCGGGCGTTCTCCCCGTGCTGGTCCCGTCCGAAGGGGTCGAGCCGGACGGGCTCGGGCCGGCCTGCGTCGGGCTGCCCGGCGTCGGGCCGGCGGGGTTCGGGGCTGCCTGCGTCGGGCTGCCCGGCGTCGGACTCCCCCCGGAGGGGGACGGCTCCGTGGCCGGGGCGGTCGTGCTCGGCGGCTGCGGCGGTGTCCATGCGGCGGGCCTCTCGGGGGCTGGCGGTCGGGGCGGGGTGAAGGCGCTGTAGAGCACCGGCAGGCTGACCAGGGCGCGCGACCACGGCGACGGACGCCAGGCCAGCTCGCCCGGCGGCACGGCCAGTTGGAGGTCCGGCAGACGGTGCAGCAGGGTCTCGACGGCGGTCTCGACGATGATCCGGGCGGGCTGCTGGGCCGGGCAGACGTGCCGGCCGGCGCCCCACGCGAGGTGGGCCCGGTTGCCGCCGAGCGCGCCGTGCCCGACGCCGCCGGTGCCCTGGGCGGCCGGGTCGGCGTTGGCCGCGGCGAGGCCGAGGACGAGCATGTCGCCCCGGCTGATGTACTGGCCGCCGAGGACGGTGTCCCCGGTGGCCCACCGGCCGGGGAAGTTCTGCGTCGGCGGGTCGCGCCAGAGCACCTCCTCCAGCGCGTCCGAGACGGTCAGCCGTCCGCCGGTGAGGGTGGCCCGGAACCGGCGGTCGGTCAGCAGCAGCCGAAGCGTGTTGCCGGTCCAGCAGATGGTGGTCTCGTTGCCGGCGACCATCATCACCACCAGGTGGTGCACCGCCTCCTCGTCGGTCAGCGCGGCCGGGTGGGCCAGCAGCCAGGAGGTCAGGTCGGCGCCGGGCGTGGCCCGCCGGCGGCGGACCAGGTCGACCAGGATCGCCTGGAACTCGGTGTTGGCGCGCACCGACTCGGCGCCGCTGTCGGCGATGTGGCTGATCAGCTGGATCAGGTGCTGCCCGGTGTCGGCGGGCAGGCCGAGCAGCTGGGTGAAGACCAGCAGCGGCAGGCGGCGCGCGTACTGGGCGACCAGGTCGGCGGTGCCGTCCGGGCCCCAGCTGTCGATCAGCGCGTCGGCGGCCGTCTCGGTGGTCTCGCGCAGCTGCCGGTGGTCGATCTGGGCGAGCGTGTCGGCGACGGCGGCGCGCAGCCGTTGGTGCTCGGCGCCGTCCAGGTTGAGCAGGGTGGGGCGCCAGGCGGTCATCGGCTGGAGCCGCGAGTCGGCGGCCAGCCGGCCCTCGGCGGGGACCCGCCAGCGGCGCGAGTCCTTGGAGAACAGCGCCTCGTTGCGGGTGAGTTCGAGCAGCTCGGGGTAGCCGAGGACGAGCCAGGCCTCGACCCCCGGCTCCAGCTCGATCGGCGCCACCGGTCCGTACTGGGCGCGCAGCCGGGAGTACAGGCCGTGCGGGTCGTCGGCGACGGCGGTGCCGTACAGCGGGGTGAGCGGCACGCCGACGGGCAGCCCGCCGGGCAGCGCGCCGCCCGCGTGCGCCGGGCAGCCGGGCGGCGGGAGCGCGGTGCCGGGCTCGGGAGTCGTCATCGCTGGAGCTCCAGTACGGCCGTGGAGTGCAGGTGGTCGACGAAGTCGATCAGCAGGTCGTACGAGGCCCGCCGGTCCCGTGCGTCGCAGTAGAGGATCGGCGCCTCGGGCAGCAGGTCCAGCGCCGACCGCAGCTCCTCCTCCGGGTAGCTCGGAGTGTCCGGGAAGGTGTTGACGGCCACCGCGAACGGGATCCGCTGCTCCTCCAGCCGGCCGAGCACGTCGAAGCTCTCGTCCGGGCGGCGCAGGTCGACCATGGCGATGGCGCCGAGCGCGCCGCGCGACAGGTCGTCCCAGAGCGGCCAGAACCGCTGCTGGCCCGGTGTGCCGAAGAGGTAGAGGGCGAGCCGGGGGTTGAGCGTGATCCGGCCGAAGTCCAGCGCGACCGTGGTGGTGGTCTTCCCGCTGTGCCCGGTGAGGTCGTCGACGCCGCTGCTGGCGGCGGTCATGGTCTCCTCGGTGCGCAGCGGGGCGATCTCGCTGAGCGAGCCGACCAGCGTGGTCTTGCCGACCCCGAACGGGCCGGTGACGAGGATCTTGACCGCGCCCTGGACGGACGACGGCAGGTACTTGGGCTCGGCGGGGCGGTCTGCGGGCGCACCGGCGGGTGCGCCGGCGAGGGCGTCAGCGGAGTTGGCGGAGGCCAACGAGTACCTCTTCCAGGAGGGTTGTGGGCAGGCGTTCGGCCTGCGGGACGGGCGGGAGCACCTGGACGGCGCCGAGGTCCCAGAGGTCGCCGACCAGCACCTTGACGACACCGAGCGGCAGCCCCAGGTAGGCGGCCACCTCGGCGACCGACAGCAGGCTGCGGCAGAGGTCCAGGATCCGCTGGTGCTCGCGGTTGAGCAGCGCGTCCTCGGGCAGTTCGGGCCGGTCGGGTAAGGCGGTGACCAGGCTCTCGACGGCCAGGGCGGTCCGGGTGGGGCGGCTGCGGCCGCCGGTGATGACGTAGGGCCGGACCGGCCCGTTCACCGCTGGCCCCCCGCCGCGAGATCGGCGCGCGGCGGGCTGGTGAGGTGGGAGCCGATCCGTTCGACCAGGACCTGCATCTGGTAGGCGACCAGTCCGGCGTCGACGGCCTCGGCGGTCACCACGGCCAGGTGGGCGCCGGCTCCGGCGGCGACGATGAAGAGGTAGCCGCCGCCGTACTCGATGATGATCTGGCGGGTCGCGCTGCCGTGGCCGCCGAAGCCCTGGGCGACGCCGCGGGCCAGCGACTGGAGGCCCGAGCAGGCGGCGGCGAGCCGCTCGGCGTCCTCGCGCACGATGCCCGCGCTGCGTCCGATCTCCAGGCCGTCGTTGGACACCACGACGGCGTGCTGGACCTCCGGGACGGAGACGATGTCGGCGAGCAGCCAGCCGAGGTCAGGGGTGGTGGTCATGGAACTCTCCGGAGCGCTGGGGAAGCTGGGGGGAAGCGGGAAGGGAAGGGTCGTGCGGGGCCTGCGGCCGGCCGGGGTGCCGGTCGTGGCCGGAGGGGTGGGCCCGGTCGGGGCCCTCTGCGTGGTTCTCGGCGTGGCCCTGGGACTGGGCCTGGGAGTGGGCCTGGTCCTGGGAGTGGCCCTGGGAGTGGGCCTGGGCGGCCGAGCGGCCGCTGGCGGTGCCGGCCTGGAACATCGCCATGAACGCCTGCGCCTGCTGCGCCGAGCGGTACGGCGGAGCGGGCGGCGGGGTCGGCGCGGCGGGCGCGGCGTGCCGGGTGGCGCGGTCGCGCCGGTGGCTCCGGCGCGGCAGCGGCGGCGGGGTGGTGCCGGCCGCGGGCGGCCGGTCGGTCGACGGGGTCCCGGTCGACGGGGTCCCGGCCGAGGGCGTGCCGGGTGCCGGCGGGTAGCCGGTCGCCGGCGGGTACAGCGGCGGGTACTCGGACGGCGCCGGGTAGCCGTACGGGTCCTGCGCGGACTGCGGCCCGGGCTGGTCCTGCTGCCCGTACCCGCCCTGCGCACCGTACGTCTCGCGGGAGCCGTACGCGTCCTGGCCGAACCCGTCCCGGCCGTACGCGTCCCGGGCGGGGGAGCCCTGGACTGGTGCGCCCTGGGACCGGTGCGATCCCGGGGAGCCGTGCCCGCCCGGCGCCCCGTACGGGCCCGGCGAACCGTGCGCCGGTTGCCGGCCGGGCGCGGGGGTGCCCGGCGGCGGGGGCGCGGGGGCCCGGTGCGGGCCCGGGCCGAACACCGCGTCGTCCGTGCCGAAGCCCGGCACGGTCGGCGGCAGCGGCTCGGTGAGCAGGGCGTTCGGCAGCAGCACCACGACCCGCACCCCGCCGTACGGCGAGGGCGCGGAGCTGAGGGTGACCCGGAACCCGTACTGCTCGGCGAGCCGGCCGACCGCCGCCAGGCCGAGCTGCGGGACCTCGCCGAGGCGGGAGACCTCCATCGCGGTCCCGCCGGCCAGCGCGGCGGCGGCCTTGGCGACGGCCTGCTCGGGCATGCCGACGCCGCCGTCGTCGATCTCGATGACGGCTCCGTTGTGCACCGGCATCAGCGTGACGAACACCTGGGTGCTGGGCGGGGAGTAGCGGGTGGCGTTGTCCAGCAGTTCGGCCACGGCGTGGATCAGGGCCTCGGCGGCGGCGCCGACCACGGCGGTCTCGATCCGGCTGCGGACCACCACGCGCTGGAACGGCAGGATGCGCGACTGGGCACCGCGCACCACGTCCTCCAGCGAGACCGGCTCGGGCCAGTGCCGGCCGGCCCGGGCGCCGCAGAGGACGGCCAGGGTCTGGGCCAGCCGGGCCTGCTGGGCGGCCGCGTGGTCCGCCTTGAGCAGGCCCTCCAGCAGGGCGGGGTCGTCGTGGGTGCGCTCCATCTCGTCCAGCAGGGCCTGCTGGTCGTGCGCCATCACGAGGATCCGGCGGGCCACGCTGAGGAACGCCCGCTGGGTGGAGGCGTTGAGCTCCTGCTCCTGCTGGACGGCGGCCAGTTCGGCGCCGCGCCGGGCGAGTTCGGCGGCGAGCTGTTCCCGGAGCCGGTCGGTCTCGTCCTGCTGCTGGGTGACCTTGCGGCGCTGGGTGGCGGAGACCGCGCGGTAGCGGGCGGCGGCCACGAAGGCGAGGGCGGCGAGTACGCCGGTTGCCGTTGCGCACCACTGAGTCATCGTCACGCGGCGAATTCTAGGGTGATGATCCTACGAAGGTGTGAACGGATCTCGCCAAGTGACCGGATCTCGTCGATATCCCGTCAATAGCACGCCAAGAAACCGTTCTTCGGGCCCGATCCGACGGTCGGCGAACACTTCGGCCGCTCCCCGGCAAGGGTCCTATTGCCCTGATGACAACCGGTGCAACAGCAGCAGGGCGACGTCGTCCGGGCGGGAGCGTCGTTCGGTCACGTTCAGGGTGAGCAGGTCGGCCAACCGCTCCAGGGACGGCGCCGGACCGAACCGGGCCGGGCCGGTGTCGCGGGCCCACAGCTCCAGCCCGCCGAGCATCCGGTGCACCGACTCGTCGTAGTCCTCCTCCCGGTCCTCCACCAGGCCGTCCGTGTACGCGAGCAGCGTCTCGCCGGGCGCCAGGTGCTCCACCACCAGCGGGTACGAGGCGTCCGGGTCGACGCCCAGCGGCGGTCCGCCGGGCAGCTCCAGCTCCACCGCCCGGGCGTCCGCGGTGATCCGGACCGGGGACGGGTGCCCCGCGCGGGCCGCCCGCAGGGTGCCGTCGGACGGGTCGAGGGTGAGGTAGAGGCAGGTGGCGAACAGCTCGGTGTCCAGTTCGGAGAGCAGCCGGCTGGTCCGGGACAGCGTGGCGGCCGGGTCGTGCCCGTCCGTGGCGTACGCGCGCAGGCCGCTGCGCAGCTGCCCCATCACGGCCGTCGCCTCGGCGTTGTGGCCCTGGACGTCGCCGATCACCAGGCCGGTCCGGCCGTCGGGCAGCCGCAGCAGGTCGTACCAGTCACCGCCGATCTGCATGCCCTCGGTGCTCGGCAGGTAGCGGGCGGCGCTGGCGATCCCGGGCAGCCGGGGCAGCGAGCGCGGCAGCATCGCGCGCTGCAGTTCGGTGGCCCGGTGGTGGTGGGTGTCGTACAGCCGGGCGCGCTCCAGGGACTGGGCGAGGACGCCGGCGAAGGCCGAGTAGAGGGTGCGGTCCTCGCGGCCGAAGACGCGTTCGGTGGCGAAGGTGATCAGGCAGGAGCCGACCTGCCGGCCGGAGGCGACCAGCGGCAGCACCGCCCAGGCCGCCGGCGTGAGCGGCCCGCCCGGAGCCTGCCCGTCCACTCCCCGGCCGTCCCCGGTGTGCCCGACCGGCCCGTCCCCGGTGTGCCCGCCCGGGCCGCCCGCGCTCCGGCCCGGCTCGCTGAACAGCGGCGCGGAGCGGGCCAGGGCGCGCTGCATCACGCCTTCGGAGAGGTCGGCCAGCCGGGTCAGCTCGGTGCGTCGCGCACCGCCGTAGACGGTGTGCGAGACCGGCAGCAGCCGGCCTTCGTCCACCAGGTCGAGCACGATGCCGGCGGCGCCGAAGGCCGGCCGGGCGACGTCGGTGACGGCCGTGGTCACGTCCCGGACGGTGACGGCCCGGGAGAGCGCCCGGGTGAGGGCGAGCAGCAGCGCCGAACGGGCCCCGGCGGCGGGGGTGCCGCTCTCCGGGGCGGCCGGGCGCTCCTCGGGGTCGTGGCCGTGGTCGCGGTCGGCGAGCAGCCCGGCGATCCGGACCGGCCGGCGGTGCACGTCCAGCATCACCTCCCCGGTCTCCTCGATCCGGATCACCCCGCCGCCCCGGCGCGGCACCCGGTAGCGGATCCGGTACGGGCCGCCGGTGTCGAGCGCCTCGGCGAGCGCCGCCTGGACGTCCGGCAGGTCCTCGGGGTGGACGAGCAGGTCGAGGTCCGGGGCCGGTGCCGGGCCGTCGCCGTCCGGCACCGGCCGTCCGACCAGCCGGTGGGCGTGGTCGTCCCAGTAGGTCTCGCCGGTGACCAGGTCGCGTTCGAAGGCGCCGTGCCCGGCGGCCCGGACGGCGAGCGAGAGCATCGGGTGGCCCGGCCCGCTGCCCGGCCCGCTGCCTGGTCCGCTGCCTGGTCCGGTGCCCGGCCCGGTGCCCGGCCCGGTGCCGTCGGGGCCGGGCCCGGGGCGCACCCCTCCCGGTCCGCGCTGCCCCGCCTCCCCGGGCCGCCCGGCGTGCACGGCGCGCGCGCCCTGATCCGCCTGCGCCCGGCGCCCGGCCTGCGCGTGGTCGAGCAGGTGGGCGAGCCGGTGCGCGCAGGCGTCGCCGAGGGTCTCCAGCACGTCGAGGTCGCGCCGGGGGACGGTGCCCCGGTGGGCGAGGGCGAGGGCGAGCACGCCGACCGGCTGTTCGTCGACCACCATCGGCAGCGCGATGACGGCGACCATGCCGGTGCCCATCCCGGCGTTCCGGTTGGGGTAGTCGACGCTGGTGCGCTCGGGGCTGAGGAGGTAGGGGCGGCGCAGCCGGAGCGCCGTCGCGGCGGGGAGGTCGCCGGCCGGATCGACGACGCCGTAGCGCTCGCGGGCCCAGTCGGGCAGGCCGTGGGAGGCGGTGAGCCGGAGCATTCCGGCGGAGTCCAGCAGATAGAGCGCGGAGCCCTCGCCGGTGATCCAGCCCGGTCCTTCGGAGAGGACGGTGCCGAGCAGTTCGGCGGCGCTGGTGCAGCCGAGCAATAAGCGGACACAGCGCATGGCACTGCGCGCGGTGGGGCTGCTGCGCGGGTCCACGGATTTCCGGCCTTTCCGGTTCCTTATGGGGCAGTTAATTCTTAATACCTTATTTGCAATGCGGGCGAGCGGCGGTCCGGGCGGCACGACGGCGGCGGAGCCGGCCCCCGGTGGCACCGCTCCGCCGCCGTCGGCCGACCCTCGGCCGTGACCGCCTGTCAGCCGGGCCAATCTAACCCGTGTCGCCCGATTGATCCCGATTGTCCGTTCGGGGCCACCCGTGGGGAGCCCGGTGGCACGTCGACCCCCTCGCGGTCCGGTACCCTTCTCCGTGCAGCACGGGGCTATAGCTCAGACGGTTAGAGCGCTTCCCTGATAAGGAAGAGGCCACAGGTTCAAGTCCTGTTAGCCCCACCTCACCCCGAAGGGCCCGGAGCATCCCCCGCTCCGGGCCCTTCGTCGTCCTCCGCGCGCGCCGCCCTCAGGGCCGGGGCCAGCCGTGCAGGCCCGCCGTCAGTACGGTGATCATCCGCTCCTGGGTGTCCCCCAGGTCCTCGGCGAGCTGGAAGGCGCCGCCGATCGAGAGCGCCGCGAAGCCGTGGGCCAGCGAGCGGAAGGTCCGGGCGGCGTGGATCGCCTCGGAACCCTCCAGTCCGTACGCGCGGAGCACCGCGACGATCACCCCGACCAGCCGGGCGGCCGCCGCGGTCAGGTCGTCGTCCGGCTGCGGCGCCTGCGGCAGGGCGCCGTACCGGTGCGGGTGCTCGGTGGCGTACGCGTGGTAGGCGCGCAGGACGGCGGCGACGGCGTCGTCCCCGCCGCGGCCGAGGGCGGCCTCGGCGAGCCGGTCCGCCAGTTCCTCGGTCACCCGTACCGCGACCAGCCGGCGCAGTTCGGCGAGGCCGCCGCTGACGTGCTTGTACAGCGAGGGGGTGGCGACGCCGGCGCGGCCGGCGACGGCGGCCAGGGTGAGGGCCTCGGGGCCCTGTTCGTCGATGAGGGCGAGGGCGTGGTCGACGACCTGCCCGGGGGTCAGTCCGACTCGGGGCACGGCGGTTCTCCTGGGGACTCGGTGCGGCTGCGGTGCGGTGCGGGGCGGCGGGTGCTCGGGCCGGGGTGGCGGTGCGGGGCGGCGGTTCAGGCCAGGCCGGCGAGGAAGGACAGCAGGGCGTCGGCGGTGGCCTGCGGGTGGTCGGCCATCGGGTAGTGCCCGGCGCCCTCGATCATCACCTTCCGGGCGCCGAGCGCGGCGGCCTGCCGGTCGGCGACGAGTTCCGGCTCGGGGAAGTCGGGGTCCTTGGATCCCATCACGACCAGGGCCGGGCACCGTACGGCGGCGGTCCAGCCGACGGGTGCGGAGTCCCCCCGGACGTGGCCGCGGGTGGCGGTCCTGCGGCCGGGGGTGCGCAGCGCGGCGACCAGCCCGTCGACGTAGGCGTCGTGGTCGGCGGGCTTGACCGTCGGGTAGGCGAGCTTCCGCTGGTACAGGCCCCAGAAGGCCGGCGAGTGGACCACCAGGGCGCCCATCGCACCGACCACCGCGCGCTTGAGGGCGTTCGGCGGCGGGCTCTCCACGAAGGCGTCCAGCAGGACGATGCCGGCGACCCGCTCGGGGGCGTCCCCGGCGACCTTCACCACGGTGGCGCCGGTGTACGAGCTGCCGGCCAGCACGGCGCGCCCGATGCCGAGGTGGTCGAGCAGGGCGAGGGTGTCGCGGGCGATCGCGGCGGGCGAGTAGTCGTCCCAGGCGATCGAGGAGTCGCCGAAGCCGCGCAGGTCCATGGTGATCACCCGGTGGCCGGCGGCGGTCAGCAGCGGCCGCAGGTGCCGGTACGCGGCCCGGCTGTCGAGCATCCCGGGGAGCAGGACGACGGGGGCGCCCTCGCCGTGCCCGGAGTCGTCGAAGGCGAGCCGGCCGCCGGGGAGGTCGAGGTAGCGGGTGACGGGGACGGTGCCGGTCATGGTGGGCCTCCTCGGTCCGCCGCGGGGCGGGTGCCGCGCGGGTTCGGGTCGTCGGCGAGTGCGCCGATAGCCATAAAGCTAAGGCTAATAGCCTTAGCCGTCAAGCTATCGACCATGATCCGAGGTGGCGGCTCCGGAAGGGCCTCCGGGCGGAGCGGTTCCGGAGGTGGCCCCGGGGTGGGGGCCGGCGCGGGTTCCGGGGTGGGCCCGCGAGGCGGCCCCGTGGGGTGCGGCCCCGCGCTGGGCGGCCCCGTGGGGTGCGGCCGCGCCTCAGACTCCCTCCACCTTGAACGGGTCGTGCTCGGCCAGCAGCTTGTCGAGCCGCGCCTGGTCGACCCGGGTGACCAGGTCGGTGGACTCCTGCCGGTCCCGGATCACCTTGGCCAGCGTGAACGCCGAGGTGATGGTGTAGAGCAGGCCGAGGCCGAGGAAGGCCCGGGTCCAGGGCTCGACCGGGAGGTAGGCGATCCCGACCGCGAGGGCGACGGCGGAGAGGGTGAAGGACAGTACGGCCTGGACGTAGTACGCGGCCGTGGTGCGTGACTGCATCGGTGCGCTCATGGCGCCAGGATGGCCGCGCCGCCGCCGGCCGCACATGAGTAGAAGTACTCAGATGGGGGGCCGTTCGTTGACGTCCTATCACGTTCGGTAGTGTCAGTTGTCGTCAATCGTCCCAAAACGCCCATCGGGCCGCGTGGTGCCCGGGCCGTATCCCGCCCTCCTCAACGGATGGCTTGGAATCGGGGGCCTCTCGGATTAACGTTTGATAACGCAGCGCGGTCCTCAACGCCGTACCCAGACGGCACCGTGCGCCGTCGCCTAATCCCGCCGGCCGGCCTCCGGGCAGGCCAGGGAGCCGGGGAACCACGTTCCTTGGGGTGAATCGGCCGGGCCCAGGCCCAGCCGTAGGAGACCTTCCTGCTCCGAACCCGTCAGCTAACCCGGTAGGCGCGAAGGAAGGAAAGGAGCGCGCCTCCGTGGCGTCGACGCACACCCCGGCACACCCGTCCGGCCCCTCCGCCGGTACCCAGCTGCTCGACCACCCCCGCCCCGCGGCCCACTCGGGCCCGTACGGCGGCCCGGCCGACGAGACCGCTCCGCCGGCCGCGGAGACCAACCGGCACCGGATGCCCCGTCAGACCCGCGGCACCGCTCCGCTGCTCGGCGTCACCGCCGTCGCCGCCACCCTGGGCGCCACCGGCTTCGCCTCCGCGACCCCGGCCGCCGCACCCGCCGTCGAGACCCCGGACGAGACCCCGGTCGCCCTCACCGCCGACCCCGGCCTCGCCCTCGCGGCCCGGATCCAGCAGCAGGCCGACAGCCAGCGCACCGCCGCCGAGGAGACCGCCCGGGTGCAGGCCGCCCAGGAGGCCGAGGCCAAGCGCGCCGCCCAGCTCGCCCAGCAGGCGCAGGCCAAGCGCGCCGCCGAGGAGGCCGAGAAGGCCAAGCTCGCCGCCATCAACCTGCCGGTGCGCGACTACAACCTCTCCGCCCACTACGGCCAGAGCGCCCGCTACTGGGCCCACCTGCACACCGGCCTGGACTTCGCCGCCGACACCGGCACCGCCGTCTACGCGGTCGGCCAGGGCACCATCACCTCGGCCGGCTGGGCCGGCGCCTACGGCTACCGGATCGTCGAGACCCTGCCCGACGGCACCGAGATCTGGTACTGCCACCTCTCCTCGATCATCAAGGGCTCCGGCAAGGTCGTCCCCGGCCAGCAGATCGGCAAGGTCGGGGCCACCGGCAACGTCACCGGCCCGCACCTGCACGTGGAGGTCCGGCCCGGCGGCGGCGCCCCGGTCGACCCGGAGAGCTGGTTCGAGCAGCGCGGCGTCACCCCCTGACACCCTGAACCCCACCGCCACCGCCACCGCCGGCCGCCGGACAGCACCGGGGCCGACCGGCGGGCACCGGGGCCCCTAGGACGCCGAGGAGCCCCGGCCCGGTCCACCGAGGACCGCGCCGGGGCTCCCGCGCATCCGTCAGGCCCCGGGCCGCTCCGTGACCGGCTCCGCCGGCCCGTCCCCGGTCCCGTCCCCCGACGCACCCTCCGACGCGTCCGGCGACGCCTCGTCCCACGACTCGTCCCACTGCTCGTCCCAGGACTCGTCCGACGGCTCCTCCGGCAGCCCCGCCAGGTACGCGTCGATCTCCGCCTGCCCCGGCTCCGGCGCCAGCTCCGGGAACTCCTCCACCAGCAGCCGCGGCAGCCCCGGCACCGTCCACTCGCCCGACAGCTCCAGCGCCGCCTCGACCGCCGCCTCCTCGAACGCCCCGAAGTCCCCGGTCAGCTCCGCCGGCATCGGCCGGCCCAGCGCGGTCAGCGCCTCCAGGTTCCGGTAGCTGCGCTGCATCAGCCCCTGCTCCAGCAGCCGCCGCGCACCGTCCGAGGCCATCCCGACCGCCAGCTCCCTGGTCCCGCCGCCCCAGCCCCCGTCGTCCACCGGGTCCAGCGTGCCGTCCTCCTCCAGCGCCGCGAACGCCGCCAGCCGGTCCTCCTCCGCCAGCCCGCCGAACTCCTCCAGCCAGGACCGCACCGCCGCCCCGTCGGCGGTGTCCACCCCGGCCGCGCGCAGCAGCAGCGTGTACAGCCGCGGCCAGGTCACCAGGTCGGCCCGGCGCAGCAGCCCGGCCGCCAGCTCGCCCTGCCACTCGGCCTCCGCGTGCAGCCGCTCCTGCCGCTTGGCGTTCAGCCGCTTCGCGGCCCGCTGGTGGTCGATCAGCAGCCGCACCGCGGCGCCGTACGCCAGTGGATCCTGCCCGGGCCCGGGCTGGACGTACAGGTGCAGCCGCTCGTACAGCAGGTGTTCGACCGCACCCGAGGTCAGCTCGGGCCAGCCGTCGTGCATCCTGCCCCCGCCCAGCTCCAGCAGCGCCAGCACCGCCCGCAGCGGGCCCCCGGGCACCGGCGAGCGGCCCTCCGACTCCGCCCAGGAGAGCAGTTCGGCGGCCTTGGTGCGCGGGGCGAGCCGCAGGTCTTCGTCTTCCATAACTCCGAACCGTAACCGCTGGTCGCGGGTAGGGTCGGCAGGCATGGTGCCCATCCGACTCACCGGCCCCCGGCTGGCCATCCGCGAGTTCCACCACACCCCCGAGGACGTCGACGCGCTGCACGCGGTCTTCGGTGACCCGGAGGCCACCCGCTACCTGCCGTTCGAACCGCGCGACCGCGAGGCCTGCGCCGACCAGATCGAGCAGTACCTGGAGGAGGCGGAGCAGGAGCGGCGGACGGTCTACCGGCTCGCCGTCACCGAGCTAGCCGGCGCCGACGACCCGGCCGACGCCGTCCCGATCGGCAACGCCGCGCTCGGCCTCGGCGACCACCGCTCGGCCACGCTCGGCTACGCGCTGCGCCGTGACACCTGGGGCCGGGGCTACGCGGGCGAGATCACCGGGCTGCTCTGCGGCCTCGCCTTCGGCCCGCTCGGGGTGCACCGGCTGGAGGCCCGGGTGGACGTCGACAACGCGGCCTCCGTCCGGGTGCTGACCAGGGCCGGGTTCCGGCTGGAGGGCCGGATCCGGCACGACCTCTGGCTGCACGGCCGCTGGCACGACTCGTACCTGTACGCGCTGCTCTCCGACGAGTGGCCCGGGTCCGAGCGGTCCCGTCCGGGGGAGGGGGGATAACCCCACCCCCGGTTCGCCGGGGAGCCGGATGTCCGCCGGGGCGGCGTTTTGACAGGCTTCAGGTGTCAGCAGGACACGCCGCACGACGACCGACCCGAGGGACCGAGACCCCGTCATGAGCACCCACAGCATGCAGCGCAGCGAGTACGACGCGTACGAGCCGTACGACGCGCACGACCGCCGCGACGTCGCCGCCCGTCGGACCGAGGAGCCGCCGTACGCCTGGCGGGCCCCGTTCACCGCCTACTTCTACCGCGAGCTCGGCTACACCCTGACCGGCCTCCCGGCGGCCACCGCGGGCTTCGCCATCGCCGTCACCCTGTTCTCCCTGGGGCTCGGCACCTTCGTCACCGTCCTCGGCCTGCCGGTGCTGGCCCTGCTGACCACCACCGGCCGGGGCTTCGGCCGGCTGGAGCGGTCCCGGGTCCGCACCATGCTGGCCCTGGACGTGCCCGGCCCGGAGCCGGTCCGGGCCAAGCGGCCCGGCACCTGGGGCGGGATCACCGCCCGCCTCGCGGACGCGGCCGGCTGGAAGGCCGTGCTCCACCAGGTGGTGATGTTCCCGTGGGCGATCCTCAGCCTGGTGATGTCCTCGGTCTTCCTGGTCGTCGGCTGGACCCTCGCGCTCTACCCCGTCTACCACTGGGTCTTCCCGACCTACACCGACTGGCCGGGCTACAGGCTGTTCGACTTCACCGACAGCGACGGCGACCAGCACGTCTTCTACGTCGAGTCGGGGCCGCAGATCGCGGGCGTCTGCCTGGTCGGCCTGCTCTTCGTCTTCATCACCCCGCAGCTGGTGCGCGGCCTGACCAACGTCAACCGGCTCGCCGCCCGGGGCCTGCTCGGCCGCTGACCGGTCCGCCGCCCGGCGCGCCCCGGCACCCCGGCCCCTCCTGGCCTCCTGACCTCCCCGGCTCCCGACCTCCTTTCAGCCCCGGCACCTCCTGACTCCCGGCCCCTCTCGGCGGCCCTCCGGCCCCGCCCGCCCCGGAACACTCCGGATGCGGGCGGGGCCGGCCCGTGTTCCGATGGCCGGGATGGCCGACCGAACCGCCACCCGCCCCGACACCCGGCCCGCAGGCACGCCCGCCGCCGCGCCCGGCACGGCCTCCGTTGCCCCCGGCGCATCCGGCACCGCCCCCGGCACGTCCGGCGCCCTGGTCACCTCCCGCCCGCTGGACGAGTACTGCGGGCTCTTCGGCCTCACCCGGGCCCGGCTCGCCGCCCTCCCGGGGCCGCTGCTGGACTGCCCCGGCGGCGCCGCCGGTCTGGCCGCCGAGGCCCGCGCGCTCGGCTGCCGGGTCATCGCCACCGACCCGGTGTACGCCCGGCCGACTGCCGAGATCACCGCCCGGGCACTGGCCGCCCGGTCCGCGATGGCCGCCGCGATGGCCGCCCGCCCCGAGCTCTACCCGGAGCCGCGGCACTGCCCGCCCGACCGCTACCTGCGCAGCTGGGACCGGGCCCGCCGGATGTTCGCCGCCGACCGCGCCGCCCACCCCGGGCAGTACGTGGCCGCCGCGTTACCCCGCCTGCCCTTCGCGGACGGCACCTTCGCCCTCACCCTCAGCGGCTACCTGGTCTTCGCCTACCCGGACCTGTTCGGGCCGGAGTGGCAGCTGGCCGCGCTGGCCGAACTGGTCCGCGTCACCGCCCCCGGCGGCGAGGTCCACGTCCACCCGCTGTACGACGGCGAAGGCCGCCGCAGCACCCGTCTCGACGCCGTCCGGTACGCCCTGGGCGAGCTCCGGATCGCCAGCGAGATCCGCGTCGTCCCGCCCTTCGGCGGCGGCCGCCGAAGGCGCGTGCTGGTCCTCCGACGAGTCGGCCGACCGTCCCGGGGCCACCATTGGTAATGGTCACCTGCGGGCAGTGACCCTATACTCATCGCCCATGAGCGAGATGTTGATCAAGGCAGCCGCGGCCTCGGACGCCGACCGGCTCACCGCACTGGTCCAGGACTGCTCCGCCTACCGGGGCGAGTACGCGCCGATGACCGCCGGCTACCGGGTGACGCCCGACTACCTGGCCCGGCACGAGGTGCACCTCGCCGTCCGGGCCGCCGACGACCACCTGCTCGGCTTCTACGCGCTGGTCACCGACCCGGCCGAGCTGGACCTGATGTTCGTCGCCGACGAGGCGCAGGGCCTCGGCATCGGCCGGCAGCTCATCGCCCACCTCCTCGACCGGGCCCGTGCCGCGGGCGTCACCGGCGGTATCCGGGTGGTCTCCCACCCGCCGGCCGAGGCCTTCTACCTGAGGATGGGCGCCCGGCGCGTCGGCACCCACCCGGCCGGGCCGACGATCGGCTGGGACCGGCCGGAGCTCCGCTTCGCGGTCTGACCGGGACGGCCGGGCCGTCCGCAGGTCCCGGCGGCCGGGACCGGCCGGCCCTGCCGCACGGGCCCTACGACGCCTCCGGCTGCGCCCCCGACGGCTGCGCTGCGGACGGCCGGCCCCCGGGCGGCGGGCTCGCGGGCGGCTGGGCTCCGGGCTGGGCCCCGCCCTCCACCGGTCCGGCCTGCTGCGGGAGGAAGACCGGCGTGTCCAGGCGGGACAGTATCTTCTCCGCCAGCCAGCTCCGGTCCGACCCGTACGGGATGCCGTCCGGTGCCATCAGCCGGCCCGCCACCGCCTCGCGCAGCAGCCGGGCCTCGTCGGCCGGCAGCCGGGAGAGCAGCCCGCGGGCCGCCAGCAGCGCGTGGTACTGCTCGAAGCCGGAGCGCGGACGCTCGATCGCCTCCAGCACGCTCGGCAGGTCGGCCAGCGCCGGATCGCCCTGCATCAGCGCCAGCGCCTGGATCCGACGGCCCTCCGAGCCGTCGGCGAACAGGTCCCGCACCCGGTCCGCCGTCAGCGCCGAACGCCGCGCCGTCGACCGGACCTCGGCCACCACGCTCTCCGGCCCGGCCGCCGGGCCCGCCGGCAGCACCGACCCGGGCAGGTCGCCCGGCCGCTCCGTGCTGGTGCCGACCAGCCCGAGGTGCTGCATCGCCCGCATCCGCAGGTCGTCGGCACCGACCCGGTCGCCCTTGCGGTCCCGGTCCTGGCCGGCCAGGAAGAGGTCCAGCGCCTGGTCCGCGCCGGAGAGCACCTGGGGCAGCGCCAGCCGGGTCAGCAGCCACCCGGCCAGGAAGCCGAGCAGCAGGAAGTAGAGGACCAGCGCCGCCGAGAACGGCACCGCGTCGGCGCCACCGCCCAGCGCGGGCGCGAGCGCCGTCCCGAGCTGGTGCAGCCGCTCGCCGAGCGAGCCGAGCTGGGTCAGTCCGACACCGAGCAGCACCTTGGTCAGCCAGTCGGAGACCTGTTCCAGATTGGTGTTCGGTGCGTACGAGCCGTGCGGTTCGGAGCCGCCGGAGCCGGAGCCGGTGCCGGTGCGTACCCGGGGCACCCCGAAGAGGAAGCCCAGCGCGCCGCCGACCACGGCCGCCGCGCAGGCCACCACCAGGCCGCCGCCCAGCGCCTGCCAGGGCCGTGCGCGCCCCAGGGAGAACAGCAGCAGCCCGAGCACCCCCGTGCCCAGCAGTGCCCCGGCGACCGTCCGCTGCGCCGTCCGCACGGCCGCCGCACCACCGCTCCGCCGTGTCGTCCCCGCCATGGCCCACCCCCCCGTGCCCGTGCCGCTCCGCTCCGGAGTGCGCGCCGACTCTAGCGGGGGATGCCCCCGGAGCAGCCGGGGAAACGCCCCGGGGCGGCGTCGGGAGGCTTCCGGCGGCCTTCGGCGGGGGCTCCGGCGGGGCTCCGGACATGCAGACGGCCCGCGGGCTGCTCCTCGCTGCCGGACCCCGTGAGGGGCCGGGCACCGAGGCACCGGGGATGTTCCGGTGAGCCCGCGGGCCGGGTGACTGCTGTGGATTTCGCCTGCCGGAGGCCAAGGACCTCACCCTGCGCAGGCAGGGGCGGCTCTAGCGAGCAGCCACCTCACACATCCTGATGGAACTCAACTCAGGATCACCTCCTTTCAGTGTGCCGCCACGATAGGCAGCTCCACCGGGGGAGGGCAACGGATTATTTCTCAGGCGGACTTGAGCTGGTCCTGCAGCTTGGCGAAGTCGATCACGTTGTCGGCCGGCGGGGCCTGGATGGTGAGCGGCTTGTCGTAGTCGGTGAAGTCCACCTGGCCGCCCTCGGTGCCGCTCTTCTTCTCGACCCGCAGCGGGTAGAACTTGCCGACGGTGGCGACGTGGATCGTCGACTCCTCGCCCTTCCGGTCCTTCACCTTGAGGCTGAAGGCCTTCTGGCCGTTGACGGTGGCCTCCCCGCCCTTGGTGACGTCGCTCTTGCCGGAGTCGTCCGCGACGATCTTCGAGCTGAACTCCTTGAGGTTGCAGACCTCGGTGAGGTCCTTCATGTCGGAGTCCTGCAGGCCCGACAGGTAGCGGCCCTTGAACAGCTCGGCGGCCTTCGCGCCGTCCTTGCCGCCGATGGCGGTCCAGAACTCCTTGTCCGGCTTGACGTAGGACTGCTTGCCGTCGCTGATGATCTCGAACTTGCCCATCCCGGGCATGCTCATGGTGCCGGTGCACTGGCTCTTGGTGTCGAGGGCCAGGTCGATGGTCATCTTGCCCTCGTCCATGGCGATGTCGCCGGTGATCTTCACGGACGTGGCGGCCGACAGGGCGTCCTTGGCCGCCTGCTCGATCTCCTGGGCGCTGAGCTTCTCGGTGTCCAGCTTCGGGGCGGCCGCGGTCCCGGCCCCGGCCTTGTCCTTGGTGTCGCCGCAGGCGGTGGCGCCGGCCGCGAGGAGCAGACAGATCGCGGCGGTACCGGCAAGGCGCTTCGACAGCATGAGTGCGTTCCTAACTCGGCGCGACTGTACGCGTCCGAACGAGTGACTTTGCACCTCAGTATGCTTTACGGCGTTTTTAGGGGATCTTGACTGCGCCCGCTGTTACAGGTTCGTGGCAGGACCGTGCCGTCGTCGAGTCCGGGCGGGAACGGCGAAGGCCCGGAGGACGAATCCTCCGGGCCTTCCGCTACTGAGTAGCGGGGACAGGATTTGAACCTGCGACCTCTGGGTTATGAGCCCAGCGAGCTACCGAGCTGCTCCACCCCGCGTCGGTAAACACAACCATACGGGGAAGTCGCCCGAATGGGAAATCGCTTCCTCAAGGACCCCCGGGCCGGGCCCCGGGCCGACCCGTGCCCCGGCCGTCGAACCGGTCGTCGAACCCGCTGTCGAACCGGCTGTCGAACCGGCCCCCGCCCCGCTCCCGCCCCCGGGGCCGGGGCGGGAGCGTCCCCCTCCCACGGCGCGAGGCGTGCCGGGCGGTCCGCGCCCGCGCCCAGGCGGCGAAGCAGACCAGGGCCGCGAAGCACGGCACCATCAGCACCGCGTACACCAGCAGGAACCCGTGCGTGCCCAGGTCCGCGGCGGCGTTCCAGGTGCCGTGCAGCGCCATCGACAGCACCAGCCCCGTCGGGGCCGCCAGCCGGGCCAGCAGGCGCCGCCCCGTGGTGAGCGTGACGGCCAGCCCCAGCCCGGTCAGCGCGGTGAACAGCGGATGGGCGAACGGGGAGAGCAGGCCGCGCAGGACGAAGGTCTGCACCGTGCCGTCGAAGTCCCGCAGGCTGGGCGCCTCGCCGAGCCCGATGCTGTCCAGCCGCTGCTGCTGGTCGTCGGTGAAGGCCCGGCCCAGGTAGAGCGCGTTCTCGGTGAAGGCGAAGCCGCAGGCGGTGATCCCGCCCAGGACCACCCCGGCGGCCAGCGTGCGCGGCCGGCGGCGCGCCCGCCGGTGGTCGCGGGTCGGGGGCGCGGGGCGCAGGTACGGCAGGGGGCGCAGGTAGGGGCGGAGCCGGAGCCGGCCGCGCGCGTGCGCCAGGGCGGGCCGACGGTCGTACCCGCGCGGCTGCCGGGGGCCCGGGAGCCTGCGCAGCACGGTGGCGCAGGGGCGGTCGGAGCCCCGGCCGGGACATCGGAGCCGCGGGCCGAGCGGGAGCAGCAGGACGAGCAGGGCGGCGCCCTTGGCGCTCTCCTCGATCACCGGGGTGACCAGGTCGGCGCCGAGCACCTCGCCGAGGCTGCCCTGGTGAGCGGTCAGGTAGCTGCTGGTCCAGCCGTTGGCGAGGATCGCGACCGTGGTGGCGGCGCAGGCGCCCCAGCCGAGGCAGAAGGCGGTGTGCCGCAGCGGCACCCGGGCGGTCTGGTTGAGCCAGGCGAGGCCGCCGAGCACGAACGGCAGCGGGACCAGGGCCAGCCCGAGGCCGACCAGCAGCCCGGTGGTCCCGGTCTGGCGGCGGACCAGGTGGAGGATCAGCACCCCGCAGCCGGCGAGGCTCAGCACGGCGGTCGTGGTGACGGAGGAGAGCGCGGCCGAGCGGACCGCCCGGGCGACGCGGGGCGGCAGGGTCGTCCGGGGCGCGCGCGGGCCGTCGGGGGCGCCGGCATCAGCTGCACCGGGGGCGCCGGCCGGGAGGAGGGGCGGGGGCCCGGCCCCGGCCGTCCCCGCCCTGGTCGGCCAGGGCAGGAACAGGTGGGCCCGGCGCCCCCGGGGCCCCGGGATGGTCCGGGTGCCGGCGGGGCGCGTGGGCACCTGTCGGTCGTCGGCGGCCCGCACGACGGTGCGGTACCCGCCGCCGGACGGGCTGCTCACCCGGCACAGGGTAGGGCACTCCGCCGGGCCGCCGGGAGGAGTCGGGACGAATCCCCCGCCCGTGCGCGTCCGGTGTCCGGCGTCAGGGCCGCCGGACGGCCGCCGGGTCGAACACCCGGCGGGGGCTCAGCGGCGGCGGAACAGCAGGTCGTGCACCACGTGGCCCTTGGCCAGACCGGCCCGTTCGAACTTGGTGACCGGACGCCAGTCGGGCCGCGGTGCGTACCCCGGGACGGAGCCGTCCGGGTGGTCCGCGGGCTCCAGCCAGCCGGTGCCGTCGCCCTCGGGGTGCAGGTTCTCCAGTTCCGGCGACGCGGAGAGCACGGCGAGCATCTGCTCGGCGTACGGCTCCCAGTCGGTGGCGCAGTGCACCAGCGCGCCGGGCGCCAGCCGGGGGAGCACCAGGTCCAGGAAGGACGGCTGGATCAGCCGGCGCTTGTGGTGCTTCGGCTTGGGCCACGGGTCGGCGAAGTAGACCCGCAGGCCCGCCAGCGAGGCGTCGGGCAGCATGTCGCGCAGCAGGATCACCGCGTCGCCGGCGGCCGTCCGGACGTTGCGGCTGCCGTCGCGCTCCAGCATCCCGAGCAGGTTGCCGTGGCCGGGGGTG
The DNA here is from genome assembly GCF_056437345.1 of Kitasatospora sp. NPDC042419. Classification (NCBI taxonomy): domain Bacteria; kingdom Bacillati; phylum Actinomycetota; class Actinomycetes; order Kitasatosporales; family Streptomycetaceae; genus Kitasatospora; species Kitasatospora sp. NPDC042419. The sequence goes on along the minus strand of NZ_JBWKAW010000003.1, from coordinate 19,192 downwards.
TGCACGTCGGCGGCCAGGATGCCCGTCGCCGGGTCGGCGGCGGCCATCGCGGCGGTGGTCTCGCCCATGCCGAAGCCGATCTCCAGCGTGACCGGCCGGCCGTCGAACAGCTCGCCCAGGTCGAGCGGGGTGCCGTCGATCGCTATGCCGTACCGCTCCCAGCCCCGGTCCAGCGCGTCCGCCTGGGCGTTGGTCATCCGGCCCCGGCGCGGCTGGAAGCTGCGGATGCGCCGCTCGCTGTGCTGGGCCTCGGTGGCCTTGCGCGGGTACATCGGCGCCGGGTACGCGGCGGGCGCGGCGGAGAGCCGGGCGGAGGGCGATGGCTGGGGGATCGGGGCGGTGGCAGTCACAATCAACCGAGTCTACGGGGCCTGCCGGTGCGGGCCGCAGGGCCTGTGACGGTCCCCACGTCCGGCCCGCCCCGGACGGTGGTCGGCCTGTTCGGTGGCCGGCCCGCACGGTGGCCGGCCGGGCCCGGTGGCGGTCGGTCCGCCCGGCAGCCCCGGCGGCGTCCGGCCCGCCCGGGCGGTCACCCGCCGGCCTCCAGCGCGGCCAGTGCCCGGCGGGCCACCTCCCGGCCGATCGGGAGCGAGGCCGTCGCCGCCGGGGAGGGGGCGTTCAGTACGTGCACCAGCCGGCGGGTGGAGCGGGGGTCGTCCGGGTCGAAGCCGGCGAACGCGAAGTCGTCCAGCAGCGAGCCGTCCCGGGCCACCGCCTGGGCCCGGACGCCCGCGGTGGCCCGGACCAGGTCCGCCGGGGTGACGGCGGGCAGCAGCCGCCGGACGGCGGTGGTGAACGCCCGCTTGGAGAGCGAGCGGCGCAGCTCGCCCACCTCGTACCGCCAGTGCCGGCGAGCGATCTGCCAGGTACCGGGGAAGGCGAGCGTGTCGGCGAGGTCGCGCGGGCGGACGGTGCGCCAGTCGTAGCCCTCGCGGGCCAGCGCCGGCACCGCGTTCGGACCGACGTGCACATCGCCGTGGATCCCCCGGGTCAGGTGGACGCCGAGGAACGGGAAGGCCGGGTCGGGCACCGGGTAGACCAGCCCCCGCACCAACTCCCTCCGCTCCTTGGTGAGTTCGTAGTACTCGCCGCGGAACGGCACGATCCGGACCCCGGGGTCGTCACCGGCCAGCCGGGCGATCCGGTCGCTCTGCAGGCCCGCGCAGTTCACCAGCACCTGGCAGCGCAGCTCGCCGGTGGAGGTCTGGACGGTCACGCCGTCCGGCCGCCGGGCGACCGTCCGCAGCTCGGTGCCGGTCCGGATCTCCGCGCCGGCCTCGCGGGCCAGCCGGGCGTAGGCGGCGGCCACGCCCGGGAAGTCGCAGATCCCGGTGGTGCCGATGTGCAGTCCGGCGACGCCGGTGACCTGCGGCTCGTACTCGGCGATGCCCCGGCGGTCCAGCTCGGTGACCGGGATGCCGTTGGCCCGGCCGCGTTCGGCCAGCACCCGCAGCCGGTCCAGCTCGTCCGGCCGGGTGGCGACGATCAGCTTCCCGGTCACCTCGTACGGGACGCCCTGGGCGCGGCAGAACTCCACCATCTCGGCGGCGCCGGCCACCGCGTACCGGGCCTTGAGCGAGCCGGGCCGGTAGTAGACGCCGCTGTGGATGACCCCGCTGTTGCGTCCGGTCTGGTGCGCGGCGAGACCGGGCTCCTTCTCCAGCACGGTGACCCGGAGCCCGGCCCGCGCCCCGGTCAGCGCGTACGCCGTGGAGAGCCCGACGATCCCGCCCCCCACCACCAGCACGTCGACGTCGTACGCCACCGCCCGCTCCTCGCCTCGCTCGCCCGGCCCCCGCCTGCCCGCGATGCTGCCACGGTGGCGGGGGCCGGTCGAGAGGGCGTCAGCGGTGGCCGTGCTCCTCCCACGGCCAGCGCGCGTCCCGCCCCGCCTCCAGCAGCCGGACGAGCCGGAAGGCCGCGTCGCTCAGCCCGCCGAAGGTGTGCCGGTTCGGCCCGGCCGGCGCCTGGCCGGGGGCGTACCCGGCCAGGTTCCAGGTGTAGACGGGGACGTGGGCCGGGACGGTCGCCAGCGGGTCGCCGCCCCAGCGGCCCGGTCCGGTCTGCTCGTCGGTGACGATCACCACCCGGTCGTGGCGCCGGTAGTGGGTGCGGACGGCCCCGGCGGTGTCGGTGCCGCCCAGGTTGCCGAAGCGCTCCAGGACGCGCAGCACCGCCTCGCCCCGGTCGACCGCGACGGCCCGGCTGGTCGAGCCGAACTCGACCAGGTCGGCGGAGGCGGCCCGGACCTTCAGCGCCGTGCCGAAGATCGCGGCCGAGTCGGCCCGGTTGAGCTGGGTCCGCTCGCTCGGCCGGTCGAACATCGAGCCGGACCGGTCGACCAGGATCAGCGTCCGGCCGGGCAGCTCCGGCACGTTGGCGAGCGAGTGGGAGAGCGCGGTCTCCAGCGCGTGCCCCCAGCGCAGCGACGGCGCGTGCCGGTACGCGGCCAAGTAGCGGAACGGGAACTGCCGGGAACGGCGCACCTCGCCCCGGTCGGAGATCCGCCGGGCGACCTCGGCCGCGACCTCGTCCGAGACCCCGGCCTGGTCGAAGTTGCGCAGGTTGCGCACCAGCGCCATCACGCCCATCGACGGGATGACGGCCTCCCAGACGGCCGCGTCCATCGGCCCCTGCAGCCAGCCGGCCAGCGCCTCCCAGGTCATCCCGGCCGCGGCCAGCCGCTCGGCGCCGCCGGCCGCGGTCACCGCGGCGCGCCGCTGCCCGACGGGGAGCGCCAGCAGCTCGCGGTTGGCGGTGAGCAGCGCGTCGGAGGCGGGCGGGACGGCCCCGTCGGGCCGGTGCCGGCGGTCCAGCGCGTAGCCGAACAGCGCGCCCTGCCACGGCTTCTCGGGGTGGGGCGCCGGGTGGGTCAGCTCCAGTACGTCGGCGAAGCGGTAGCCCTTCGACGCGGTGTCGTACTTCAGCAGCGCGCGGCCGTCGTAGAGCCGGCGGACGGCGTCGGCGACGCCGCGCTTGACCGGCTTCGGCAGCGCGCGTCCGTACCGCGACGTCCAGTAGGCGAGCAGCTCGCCGGGCTCGTCGGCGCGGCGCAGCACCGCGTCCACGGCCTGCCGGGAGTGGCCGGCCGCACCGGCGTCCAGCCGGGCCCGGGTGAACTCGGCGGCGCCGACCAGGGCGGCGGTGCGCAGCTGCGCGTCGTACCGCAGCCAGCGGAGCAGGCCGACGGTCCACTCCGGGGCGCTCACGGCGAGTTCGCGGACGAGCGCGGTGTAGCGGTCGTCGCGCTGCCCGCCGCGCTCGTAGAAGGTGTCCTGGCCGACCATGTTGGCGACGGCCAGCAGGAAGAGTTCGGACTTCGCGTCGCGGAGGTGCCCGGTGCCGCCGTTGTGGTTGACCGTGCGTCGCCCGGTGGTGGACACGGGCGAGGTCGGGCCCGGCTTGGCCCGACGGACGTTGAAGCGAGACATGGTGGAACCCCCCTGCTGACTGACCGAGTGGAATCGCGCGGGAGGCATGGCGGAAGGAGGGGTGCCCGAGATCGTGCCGGCCCGGCGGCCGACGTCGGCGGAGGTAAGGCTTGTGCTCTACCGGATTGAGCCAGCGGCCGCGCTCGCGCACGGACCGCCCGGGATTCGAACCCGGAACACCAAGATCCGAAGTAACCCCCGCCTGCGCACCGGGCACCCCGGCGCTGTGCCTCCCGAGATCGAAGGTGGCGGCGGTGTCGCGCGGACTCGAACCGCAGCGCCTTTCGGCGCCTTACCAGGAAGTAACCGCTGCCGTCGCACCGGGAGGTGCGAAACCTATTCAAGAATTGGGTGTCCAGAGGTCAAAGGCGGCTGAGGTGACGTAGCTGCTCTGCCTGACTGAGCTACACCGGCCCGAAGAATGCCGGTGGCGGGATTCGAACCCGCGACCCGCCCATTAGGAGTGGAAGTAACCTCTGCCTGCGCACCTGGACGAGAAGGACGATAGCGAGACGCCTCGGGGCGGCGCACCTGAATTACCGCCCGGCTGTTCGACGGCTTTTCCCCCGCGGGCCTCTCCGCCTGCCCGCCCCCGCTTGCCTGTCCCCCGCTTGCTTGCCTGCCCGTCCGGCTGTCCGCCCGCTTACCCGCCCGTTTGTCTGCCTGCCCGTCCGCCCGGCTGTCCGTGCGGCTGTCCGCCCGGCCGGGCACCGGTCACGCGGGGGCGACGATCACCGAGCGGGCCCGCTCGGTCAGCTCCCGGACCCGGCGCTCGCCCTGGAACGGCTCCAGCCGGCGCAGCATCTCCACCACGTACTCGCGACTGCGCTGCGAGGAGATCCGTCCCGCCACCTCGACGGCGCGCTCCCCGGCGGCGACCGCCGCGTCCAGGTTGCCCGCCTCCGCCTCGGCCATCGCGGACACCACCAGCCGCAGGCCGTGCGAGCGGACGAACCCCTCGGTGGGACGGGCCAGCGCCTCCCTGGTGAACTGGCGGACCTTGGAGGGCACCCCGAGGTCGCGGAAGCACTCGGCGGCGTCGGCGGCGAGCCGGTCGTAGGCGTAGAAGTCGATCCACGCCGGATCGGGATCCCCGGCGCGGGCTCGTTCGAGTGCGCTCTCGGCTGCGCCGAGCGCCGTCGCACACGCCGCCGCGTTGCGTGCCCTGGCCTGGGCCCGAGCCTCGACCAGGTGGAAGAAGCTCATCGTGCGGGCGGTGGCCAGGCCCCGGTTGCGCTCCAGCGCGGCCTGGGCGAGGTCCACGGCCTCCTCCGCGAAGCCCCGGTAACAGGCCTGCAGGCTCATCGAGGCCAGCACGTAGCCGCCGAGCGGCACGTCGGCGGCGGCCCGGGCGAGCCGCAGGGCCTGGATGTAGTAGCGCTGGGCGGCCTCGTGCTGGCCGGTGTCGAAGGCCATCCACCCGGCCAGCCTGGTGAGTTCGGCCGTCGCGCCGAACAGTGCGCGGCCCACCGCGTCGCTGTACGACGCCAGCAGCAGCGGCGCCGCCTCGACCCGCAGGCACTCCGGGACCATCGACGAACGCCAGTCCCCGCCACCGTACTTGGAGTCCCAGCGGCGGGCCTCCTGGGCGGCCTCGCGGAGCTTGGCGGCGTCCGAGTGGCCGACCCGGTACGAGCCCGTCTCGACGGGCGAGCGTGGCGGCAGCTCGCGGGCCACCGAGCCGTCGGCGGGGGTGATCAGCCAGCGGGAGACGGGAGTTGCGTACGCCGCGACGGAGAAGGTGCCGGCCAGGCTGTCGCTCCAGCGGCCGCCGCCGGGGCCGCGGCGCAGGTCGAGGTCGACCCGCCAGAGGTCGGTGGCGGAGCGGACCGCCTCGGAGACCTCGCGCGGGAAGGCCAGGCCGAGTTCCGGCGCCGGATCGGTGTCGCCGAGGCCGATCTCCTCCAACGGGACCGGCCGGCCGAGCTTGCCGCCGATCGCGGTGGCGATCAGGTGCGGGACGGGGCCCTGCGGCACCATGCCCTTGCTGACCCAGCGCGCCACCGAGGTCTTGTCGTACCGGAGCGTCAACCCGCGTTGGGCACCGAGGTCGTTGACCCGTCGGGCCAGCCCGGCGTTGCTGATCTGGGCGAGGGTCAGGAGCGTGCCGAGCCGTTCGTTCGGTCCTCGTGGGCTGACGGTCATGGTGGCGGCGGCACCTCCTGCGGCCTTGTGCGCGGGGCCCGGGCGGCACCGGGCCGTAGCTGCTGTACCTAGAGTAGTCGGACGCGTTCCGACGGTTAAGAGGCCGCATTCCGGATGGCGGGATCGCGCACCCGGCCGCGACCGGCGAGCGGTCCGCCGAGTTGGTCCGGACCGCCCGGATCCGGCCGGGCGGGAGCGTTCCGACCGCGCGCCGGAGTGCCGTGCTCCGGTCCCGTGTCGATGTGCGCCCGGCCGTGCCCCCTGGCCCGACCGGCTGGTCGGCGATTCGCTGGTGGTCGTGGGTCGGCCCGCCGTCGAGGACCCGGCGGGCCGGGGGATGCCGCCGCCTACATCCCCGCGGGCGGCGGCGGAGTCCGGGAGGGCATGCGGATGCCCTCCCGGGCTGAGCGACGCCTTTCGGCCATTTCGCGATGGCCATGACAGGGCGACGTGAGGGGCGGTCCGGGCCGAGGAGGGGGAGGCCTGGGTCGCCCCACCGGAACGTGTCGCCCGGGCGTTCGATTACCGGCGGTGTCCACCGCCCGCGGTGACCGTGTGCCGCGTGGTGCGGGGGCGCCCGTCCGACTGTCCCCTCCCGCTGCCCCGTCGTCCCGCCGTCCCTGTGGCCGTTGGCGCCCGTCGATGCTCGCCCGTCGCCCGTCGCCCGTCGCCCGTCGCCGTGCCGCCGTCGTCCCTCGCGGGACGGTCGCCGGCTCCCCGTCCAGGGCCGCCGTGCTTCCCGCAGCGGAAACGACAACTCCGGTCACCGGACGGCCCGGCAGTGGCACCATGTCTTCTGACGGCGCGCCGGCCCGCGGTGGGCGCCCGCCGCGGCGCGCCACGGGCTGGCAAGGGGAGCTGCCCGGCGGTGGACACGCCGCGCGGTGCAGGTCCTCGTCCGGTGGAGGCGCGATGCGGTGGCTGACGGGCTGGTGCACGGGCGCACCCCGACCTGGCGCCCCGGCGCACGAGCCCCCCGGCCCGGTCACCCCGATCGCCGCGCGACCCCTGTGGACCGGCCCCGACCCGCTCTGGGCGGTCGGCGACTGGCGTCCCGAGGAGATCCGCCTGGTCACCCTCCGCCCGGGCGCCCCCGCCGTCGTCACCCCGGGCCACGCCGGTCCGGACGGACGCGAGGACACCCCCGCCACCCTCCGCCTCGCCGTCGTCGGCCACTGCGGCGCCTCCGACGCCGAACTCGCCGCAGGCCTGGCCGCCGCCCGCGGCGGTGCCGTCCGCCACCTCACCGCCTGGCCCGGCAGCTACACCGCGGTGCTGCGCAGCGGCACCCGCTCCACCGTCCTGCTGACCGACCTGGCCGGCGCCCAGCCCGTCTTCCACACCCCCTGGGCCGGCGGCACCGCCTACGCCACCGCCGCCCTCCCGCTCGCCGACCTGGTCGGCGCGCCCCTCGACACCGGGCACCTCGCCGCGCGGCTCGCCTGCCCCGAGTCCCCGGAGGCGCTCGGCACCGGCACCCCGTACCTCGGAGTGCAGCGCGTCCCGCCCGGCCATGCGCTGGCCGTGCGCGGGGGCCGCCCGTACGTCACCTCCTACGACGAGCCTGGGGCCGACGGGGCGCGGCCCCCCGGGGAGGCGGCCGCCGTCCGCGAACTCACCCGGGCGCTGCTGGAGTCGGTCCGCTCCCGGGTCCGCACCAGCCCGGCCGGGGCGGCGCCGGCACCCGCCGGGGCCGCCGGCCGTTCCCGGCTGGGCGTCGACCTGTCGTACGGGACGGCCTCCGCCACCGTGGCGCTGCTCGCCGCCGCCGTCCCGCCGGCCGCCGGATCCGCCGCCGGCCCGGCCGCGGTGCCCCGCCAGGCCGGTCCGCCGGCCGCCGAGTCGGACCCGGCGGCCGATCCGGTGCCGTATCCGGCGTCCGGCGGGGCCGCTCACGGGCCGTCCGGCGGGACGGCCGGCGGGGTCGCGCACGGGGCCGTCGTCCGGACCGGGGCCGTCAAGGGTTCCTGGGCCCGCCCGGCCGCCCGGCCGCAGCCCGCCGCCGAGCAACTCGCCGCCGTCACCTTCGGCGAGTCGGGTCCCGGCGGGAGCGGCTTCGGCGCGGACGGTCCCGACGGGGGCGACCGCCCGGCCGCCCTGGTCCTCGCCCCCGGTGTCCCACGGCTGCGCCACACCGTGCTCGCCCCCGGCCCGGACACCCTCCCGTACGCCGACCTGCGGTCCGACCCGACCTCCGGCCGGCTCACCGACGAGCCCGGCCCGGAACTGGTCGCCGCGGCGAGCGCCGAGGCCCGCTTCGACGCCGGCGGCACGGACCACCTCACCGGCTACGGCGCCCGGCAGGTCCTGGACGGACACCCCGCCCGGCTGGCGGACCTGGTCCGGGCCGGCCGTTCACGGGAACTGCTTCCCCCGGTGGCAGCCCTGGCGGGTGCGGACCGGGCGGCCGCAGGCGTACTCACCGGTGCCCTGCGCACTCCGCTCACCGTGCTCCGGGCCGCCCACCGGCTCTCCCGGATCCGGTTCGCGGACGCGCTCGACGACGTCGCCGTGAAACTGACCCTCCGCCGTGTCCCGGACGGCGGCGGAACGGCGGGCGCCCGCTCGGCCGGGGATCTCGCCTGGGTGGTGCCCGGACCGGCCGCCCGCTGGCTCTCGGACGAGGCACTGTCCGCGGTGGCGCTGCGGCTCCGCCTGGCGGCGCGCGAACCGGCGCCCGGAGAACATCCGGGCGCGCACCGGGCCCGGCACGCCCTCCACCGGCATGCGCGCGGGTACCGCACACTCGTCCACGCCACCGAGCAGCCCGGGCAGCGACTGCACGCCCCCTTCCTCGACAACCAAGTGGTGCGCGCCGCCCGGCTCCTCCCCGCCGACGTCCGGCTCCAGCCGGGCGCGCGGCCCGCCCTGCTGCAGGCCGTCCTGGCCGGCGCCGGCCGTACGGACCTCCCGCCCGACTGGGGACGCGGCCCCCGGCCGGACCGCACCGCCGCCACCCGGGCGGGCCTGCGGCTCGCCGCCGACGGGCTGGCCGAGCTCTTCGACGCGCCCCTGCTCGCCGAGGTCGGCCTGATCGACCTCCCCGCCGTCCGCGCCGACCTCGCCCGCTCCGCCGACCCGGCCGCTCCCCTACCGCCGGCCGCCCTGGCCGGCCTCGCCGAACTGGTCGCCACCGAACTCTGGCTCCGCCGTGTCCGCGCCCGCCGCCACGGCGCCTGCTGGACCGGCCTCCCCCTCGTCGAGCACACCGCCCTCACCCCACCCCGCTTCGCCTGACCCCACCCCCGTCCCCGACCCCGGCCCCGTTTCCACCCCCTGGCCCCACCCCCCGCCCCGGCCCCGTTTCCACCCCCGGCCCCGCTCTGCCTTGCCCCCTCCGCCCGTGACACAACACCGGAGCCCCACCCCGGGCCGCCTGGAATATGTAGACCGGTCTACCTGCAAGAAATATGCCGACCGGTCTACATATCCGTGCCGCCGACGCCTCGACACCCACGCCTCAGGCGGACGCTCTGGAGCAGGAAGTCGGCGGGTCCGACTTTCTGCGCTGAGCCCGCCTCACGCGCCCCGCCCCCGCAGGCCGGCCTTTCCCCGCACCTGAAATATGTCGACCGGTCTACATGAACCAGATCTGTTGACCGGTCTACATATTTCTGCGCGGCTTCCCGTCCGGCACCGGAATGGAAAGTCGGCCGGTCCGACTTTCTGTGCACCCGCCCCCGGAGTCGATGCCTTGCGCGAGCATGGCCTGATCCCACCGTCCCTCGCCTACCGCGTCTCGCGCGCTGCCCCTCGCCCACCGCCCCTCGCCCACCGCGCCTCGCCCACCGCGCCCCGCTCGGCGCGGCTCTCCGGTGCGACTGGGCCGTGCGGGCGATCATGGCGGGGCGTCCCGTCCCCTTCCCCCTCGGAGGCCGTGGTGACCAGTGCCAGTCCGGACCCGTCCGTCCCCGTCGTGCTGTCGGTGCTCGGCCGTCCGCCGACGGGCCGCCCGCCGGGGGTGCTGGCGGCGTGCGACGGTTCGGACGGCTCGCTCTGGGCGCTGGACCGGGCGATGACGGAGGCCGAGGTGTTCGGCCTGCCGCTGTACGTGCTCGCCGTCGTCAACCCGGCGCCGACCGGCTATCCGCCGGGGATGGCCGAGCTGGTCCAGGAGAGCGTGGAGACCCTGGTCGAGTCGATGGCGGACGGTCTCCGCCGTTCGGTGGCCGCCGTGCAGGAGGCCCGCTCCCGCCCGTACGAGGGGGAGTTCTCGCTCCACGTGGTGCTCGGCAACGTGATCGAGGTCCTGCTGGCCGCTTCGGCGCGCCAGCACACGGTGGTGGTCGGCACCCGGGGCAACGGCGGATTCGCCCGGCTGCTGCTGGGTTCGGTCAGCGGCGCGCTGGTCCACCACGCGGCCTGCCCGGTCCTGGTGGTCCCGGCTCCACCCGAGCACTGAGCCGCAGGTCACCTGGACGGCCTGCCGGGAATGTCCCGAGATGGTTCACCGTTCACCTATCTCGGACCGCATCCCCTCCCCACCCCTGGAGCCCCCGTCATGAAGGTCGAGATCTACTCCGACATCGCCTGCCCCTGGTGCTACATCGGCAAGCGCCGGTTCGAGCAGGCGCTCGACGGCTTCGCGGGCAAGGAGAACGTCGAGGTGGTCTACCGGCCGTACCAGCTGGTGCCGGACGCGCCGGCCACGGCGAGCCCGCACCGCGAGTGGCTGGCCGAGCGCTACGGCCCGCAGTCCGTGGCGATGGACGCCCGGGTGACCGAGCTCGGCCGGGCCGAAGGCATCTCCTACGACTTCGACGCCGCGCTGCACGCCAACACCTTCCTCGGCCACCGTCTGCTGCACCTCGCCGAGAGCGAGTACGGCGCGGCCGTGCAGGGCCGGCTGAAGGAGGCGCTGCTGAAGGCGCACTTCGCCGACGGCGTGGACGTCGGCGACCGCGCCGCGCTCACCGACGTCGCCGTCGAGGCGGGTCTGGACCGCGACCGGGTGACCGCCTACCTCGCGGGCGACGAGGGTGTGGCCGAGGTCCGCGCGCAGCTGGCCGAGGCCCGCGAGCTGGGCATCACCGCCGTGCCGACCTTCGTCTTCGAGGGCAAGTGGGCGGTCCAGGGCGGCCAGGAGGCCGAGACCTTCCGCCAGGTGCTGGAGCAGGTCGCCTCCGAGATCGGTGAGCGCCGTCCCGCGCCGGTGCAGGTCGCCCCGGCCGGTGAGGCCTGCGCGGACGGCTCCTGCGCCATCTGACCACCCGGGCAGAACCCGCCCGGCCGCCCGCCCGGTACGAGTACCGGTACCGCCGGCAAGCGCCGGCACCCGGATCGCCGGAGCACGCTCACCGGAGCCCGGAGCCCGGAGCCCGGAGCCCGGAGCCCGGACCTCCGACTTCCGAGCTCGACGGAGCACCGCATCCGGAGCACCGCATCCGGATCACCGAATCCGGATCACCGGACGCGTCGGCAGCAGCCGGACCCCCCGAGGCCCGCTTCAGACACACCTGAAGCGGGCCTCGGCCCAGTCCGCCATGTTCAGCGCCGACCAGATGCCGTTGGCCGGCGTCACCACCAGCCGGATCGACTTCTGCCCGGCCAGCGGCACGTGCACCGGCACCGCCGGGTCGCCCGCCCGCAGCGCGGGTGAACTCCACAGGGTGCGGCCGTCGCCGCCCTGCACCGAGAACACCACGCCCCCGATCGAGACGGTCAGATCGTCCATCCCGGCCACGGCGTCGAAGGACGTGCAGCTCCGGTTGAGGTCGATCAGCGTGGTGGCCGGCGCGTGCACGGTGATGCCGTGCGCGTGCTCGGCGCCGTCGATGCTGACGGCGTCCCGCTGCCAGAACCAGTCGCTGCCCTTCTGCCGGATGCTCGGCTGGGGCGGCGGCACCCGGTTGTTGCCGGGCTTGACCACCGGCAGGTCGTCGGCCCAGAAGTCGGTCGGTTCGGGCAGCGGAGGCTGGGGCGTCACGGTCGGCGTCACGGTCGGTGTGGGCTGCGGCGGCCGTGTCGGCGTCGGGATCACCGGCACCTCGGGCGTGGGGAGGGGCGGCATGCTCGGCGTCGGCACCACCGGGACCGGCGCCTCGGGGGGCGTGGGGAGGGGGGTCGGCGCGGGCTTCGGGGGCGGCGCGGGGGTCGGCGAGGCCGCCGGGGTGGTGGCGGGTGCCTTGCTCGGCGGTGCCTGAGGGGGCAGGGGCTTCGGGGTCGGGCTGGGTGCGGGCGGCGGCGGGGGCGCGGAGGGGCTCGGGGCCGGCTCCTCGACCGCTGCCGGTTCGGGGCTGATCGGCTCCGGCTCCGGTTCCGGCGCAGCGGGCGGTGCCGGTGCGGCCGGCGGCGCGGGCAGGGCGGGGGAGGAGACCGGGGGAGCGGCCACCGGGGGCTTCGGTTCGGGTGAGCCGGTGAGCGCGTAGGCGGCGACGGCGGCCGCGGCCACCGCCACGGCGGCGGCGATACCGGCCTTGGCGGCGGTGCCCAGGCCTTCACCGACCGCGCCGACGCCCGCACCTCCTCCACCGGAGGCACCCGCCCCGCCCGCCGCACCGGCCCCGGCGGTACCGGCCGCGCCGGTCGTACCCGCTGCGCCGCCCGCGGTGGCACCCGTCGCCGCTCCCGTCGCCCCGCCCGCCGTGGCGGCCGCGGTCCCGGCGGCCGCGCCGCCGACCACCGCCGCCCCGCCCACGGCGGCCGCGGCGGCACCGAACCCGCCCACGCCGACCCAGACCAGCACACCGCCGGGCAGCAGCGCGCGCAGCCCGTGGTTGATCTCGGACAGTTCCAGGCAGGCGGCCGTGCACCGGTCGCACTCCTTGAGGTGCCGGCCGACCTCCGCCGAGGCCCGCTTGCGCAGCGAACCGCGCGCGTAGGCGCCCAGCCGGTTGGCGTACGCCTCGCAGTCCCGCTCCTGGCTGCCCGAGACGTGGGCCTGCAGGAAGCCGGCGGCCAGCCTGTCGCGGGCCCGGTGGGCCTGGACGGCGGTCGCGTTGGCGGTCTTGCCGAGCATCACCGCGACGGTCTTGGGGGACTCCCGCTCGACCTCGGTGTGCCAGAGCACCACCCGGTCGTCCTCGGGGAGTTCGGCGTAGGCCTGCATCACCATGCGCTGGTCGGCCAGTGCCATCGCCCAGGCGTCGGCGCCGGGGTCGGCCAGGTCGAGGTCGACGACGGCCGCCGAGCTCTGCGCGAACACGCTGAAGTCGTCGACGAGTTGCTCGCGCCGCTCGCTGCGGGTCCAGGCCGCGGCGACGTTCCGCACGGCGGTCAGCAGGTAGGCGCGGACGGCGAACTCCGGCCCCTTGCCGGCCCTCAACGCCTGCAGGGTGCGGGCGAACACCTCGCCGGCCAGGTCCTCGGCGGTGAAGCTGTCGCGGCAGCAGGTCCGCGCGTAGCGCCGCACGGAGTCGACGTGCCGGCGGTAGATCTCCTCGTACGCGGTGTCGTCGCCGGCCCGCACCAGGGCCGTCAACTCGGCGTCGGAGGCCGGGCGTTCCCCGTCCACCGGGTCGGCGGGCGCGGGCACGGTGGGCGCGGGCACGGTGGGCCGCGCCGGGACGCCGGTGCCGACGAAGGCCTCGGGGGTGACGCCGCCCAGTCCGGCCGGGGCCTGTCCGGGCACGCGGCCCTGCGGGAGGGCGGCGGAGGCGGAGAGCGTCTCGCGGCTGGGCATCCCGGCCTGGTCCGGCACCTGGCCGGACGGCAGCGGGCCGGGCTGGGGCTGGCCGGCCGGGCCGGGCGCCGTCCCGCCGCCGGGCGCGGCGGAACCCGTGGCCGGACCGTCAGGACCCAGGTCGGGCCCGCCCGCGGCGGACCGGCCGAAGTCGAGGCCGTAGCCGTAGTCGTTCTGTTCCTCGGCGCTCACAACGGACCCCAGATTCCACGACAGCCCCCGTAGTGTGGCAGGGCGTGCGGGAGTGCGTGGGCGCACGATTCCCCGTTGCACGGCGCCGAGTGCGCGCGAACGGCGCGCATCGGGACATTGGCTCCAACCACGGGCAAAGGATGGCATAGCGCAGAGTTGGGCGGTAGCCGGACCGGCCGCGACCCACTCTTCCGTGGGGCCGTCGCGGATGTGTTCGCCCCGCTCCCGGTGCCCGGGGTGACGGGGGACGCACCCGGCGCGCGGCAGGCTCCGCGCGCCGCCCGGATCCCCAACCTCCTTGCCCGAGACGGACGGAGCCGTCCGGCCCGGGTGGTGCTCAGCGCGCCCGCAGGCCGTCCAGCAGGATCTGCAGCAACCGGTCGGCCGGACCTTCGGCGGGTTGACCGTCCGTCTGCCTACCACCTGCCGCCTGGGGTGCGTCCCCGAGCGGTCCGACCCCGGAGGACACCGGTCCCGGCGCCGGGACCGGCGCCGCACCGGACACCGGGCCGCCCGCCGGACCCGCCGTCCCGCTGCGCGCGGCGTGCACCGGCACCGACGCGGTCAGCACCAGCACCACGTCCGCGACGGTCACCCCGGGCCGCAGCTCACCGGCTGCTCCCGCACGCGCCACCAGTGCCGCCAGCAGCTGCAGCAGCAGCCGCGGATCGGCGTCGGCGACCAGCGCACCGGGCTCACCCTCGATCGGCTGGGCCCCGCCCGCGTACGTCCCGCCGGGGTACGCCCCATCGGGATACGTCCCGCCGGCGTACGTTCCACCGACGTACGCCCCGCCCGCCTGCCCGCCCGGGAACGGCTCGTACCGGGCGGAGCCGAACGCGGCACTCAGCCCCACCGCCTCGGGCGCGCGCTGCTCGGGCACCCGGCCCAGCTCCTCCGCGTACCGGAACGCCTCCGGCGGCAGCAGCCGGCCGGCCCCGGTGGACACCGCCCGCGCCAGGTACCCGGCCAGTGCCTCCCACGCGCCCCCGCCGCCGTACAGCGACTCGCGCGCCTGAGCCGTCAGCCAGGCGACCTCCTCGGCCGCGATCCGCTGGACCAGCACCTCCTTGCTGGGGAAGCGCCGGTACACCGTGCCCACGCCGACGCCGGCGCGGCGCGCCACCTCCTCCATCGGCGCGCCGTAGCCGAACTCGCCGAACACCTCGCGCGCCGCGCGCAGCACGCTCTCCAGATTCCGCCGGGCGTCCACCCGCAGCCGCGCGCCCGGCAGCGGCCCGCCGGCCGGCACCGGTTCGCCCCGGTACGGGGCCGCCGGATACACCGCCCCGGGTTGCGAGGACGGTTCGGCGGGACCGCGTTGCTCCGGCACCACGCCTTGGCCGGGGTGCGCCGCACCCGCTCGCCCCAACAGTCGCTCCTGCTCCATCATCCCAACTCTCCCCCGCAGGCGTCCGATCCCGGACCCTGTCGTCGCCCGCCCCTGCACCCCCCGGTGCAGCTCCGCCTGAAAGAAATGACCGATGCCCCATCGCTAGTGCCGCTGGTGCCGCCCGGGTGACGCCCGGCCGCGGGTGCGGCCACGCGCAGGACCACCCGGACCCGTTCCGGCGGGTGCCGCCGGGCCGTTTGGTGCGATCGGTCCGGCGTGTCGGCGCCCGTCCGGGGCCCTGTCCGGGAACTACCCTTCCCCGGATCACGGTCCTACAGTCGGCTTCTCCCGCCAACACTAGAACTGGCCGTAATGACCGATCCACGGTGCGTCGCCACCAGTTGACATGGCGGTGGCCGCGCCGCCACACAATCCGACCATAGTTCACGGCAGTTCGAGGCCGAAAGTGCGTCAGAAACTCACCCCGGCAGCACATCCGTCCCCACCCGCCCCCACAGGCCCCATCCGTCACAGCACGGGCGGTGGACAAGAGCGGTCCGGCGGCCCTTTATTGGTGGGCGTGATGGGGGCATGCCCGGTCGAAGGCGGGCTGCCGGCCCCATCGACAGGAGGTGCGCCATCAGGATCCTGATCGTCGGCGGCGGGTGCGCGGGCATGTCGACCGCGCTGCACCTCCAGCGCGGCCTGCGCGAGCGGCTGCGCCGGGGCGAGGTCGAGCTCACCCTCGTCGAGCCGCAGGCCTACCTCACGTACCACCCGCTGCTCGCCGAGGTGGCGGCCGGATCGATCGACCCCCGGCACGTGGTCGTCCCGCTCCGCCGCGAGCTGCCCGACTGCCGGGTGCTCACCGCCCGGATCACCCGGATCGAACACGCGACCCGGCGGGCCTGGGCCGACGCCGCCGCCAAGGGCGAACCGCCCGCACCCGTCGAACTCGACTACGACGTCATCGTGCTGGCCCCGGGCTCGGTCTCGCGCACCGCCCCCGTCCCGGGGCTGGCCGAGTACGGCCGCGGCTTCTCCACCGTGGGCGAGGCCGTCGGCCTGCGCAACCACGTCCTGGAACAGCTCGACCTGGCCTCCGCCACCCGCGACCCGGCCCTCCGCCAGGCCGCGCTCACCTTCGTCTTCGTCGGGGCCGGGTACGCGGGCGTCGGCGCGCTCGCCGAGCTGGAGGACATGGCGCGGTACGCGATCCGCGGGCACCACAACATCAGCCCCGACGACCTGCGCTGGGTGCTGGTCGAGGCCACCGACCGGATCCTCGCCGAGGAGTCGCCCGAGCTCGCGGCCCACACCCTCGCCCAACTGCGCGAGCGCAGCGTGGACGTCCGGCTGCGCACCACCCTGGAGTCCGCGGCCGGGCGGGTCATGGCGCTCTCGGACGGCAGCCGGTTCGCCGCCCGCACCCTGGTCTGGACGGCGGGGGTCCGCCCGTCGCCGCTGCTGCGGGACACCGACCTGCCGCTGGACACCACGGGCCGGGTCCGCTGTCTGCCCACCCTGCAGGTGCTCGCCCCGGACGGCCGCGCGCTGCCGGGGGCGTGGGCCGCCGGGGACAGCGCCGCCGTGCCCGATCCGGACGCGGGGGGCGCGCCGTGCGCCCCCAACGCCCAGCACGCCTTCGCGCAGGCCGAGCAGCTGGCCGCCAACGTGCTCGCCTCGCTGGACGGCGGCCCGCACGGCGCGGGCATCGCCGCGTACCGGCCGGGCGCCCCGGCCTGTTCGACCTCGCTCGGCCTCGGACGGGCCGTCGCGCACACCCGGAGCGGCAGGCGGCTCACCGGGCGGCGCGCCTGGTGGCTGCACCGGGCCCGCCACCTGCGACGCCTGCCGAGCGGGGACCGGCGGGTGCGGGTGCTCATGGACTGGGCACTGGCCGGCCTCTTCTCCCGTGAGGTGGTCTCACTCGGAAAGCCCGAGCAACCGGAGTTCGCCGACGACCGGCCCACGTGAGGCGCCGCACGAGTCCCCGAGGGGCTCGCCCACACGTCACGGGACCCTGGTGAGCCCTACCGTCACCGACCCGACGACCGCGCCTGGCGCGGACGACTTCCGGAATCGGGCCTCCGCCTGACAGGATCTGCCCGACCGAGTCATTACCCCGTGTGCCGATGTGCGCACAAAAAGTGATGATATGCCTGGAACCCGAGGAAGCGGCCGTCGTTTGAACCTCATGCGCTGGAGCGCCCGGCTCACCGGAGTCCCGTGGCGTGCCGCCCCGCAGGCCGGGGTCGGCACCGACCAGGGCACGCCGTCCGGCGACGGCGTCGTGGTGCCCAGCCCCCGTGACCCCACCACCCCCGCCGGCCGGCCCGACATCCTGGACGCACTCGACCCGACCGGCGTGCTCGACCCGCACCGGCCCCAGGACCTCCGCGAGGTCCTCAACCGGATCCCCGCCCCGGTCGCCGTCACCTACGGCCCGCTCCACCAGCTCGGCTACGCCAACCGCGCCTACCGCGAACTCTTCGGCGAACGCCCCACCGGCCTGCCCGCCTGCGACGCGCTGCCCGAACTCGGCACCCTCGGGGTCCTGCCCCTGATGGACCAGGTCATCCGCGGCGGCAGCCCGCGAAGCGTCAAGGCACGCTGCATCCTCGGCCTCACCGGCAACCGCTACTACAACGTCTCCTGCGTCCCGCTCAGCCGCGACGCCGGCCACGGCGAACCGGGGGAGGCCGACGACCACCGGACCACCGGCGTCCTGATCTTCGCCGCCGAGGTCACCGACCAGGTCCTCGCCGCCGCCCGCCTCCGCGAGTCCGAACGCCGCCAGCGCGAGGCCGCCGTCACCCTCCAGCGCAGCCTTCTCCCGCAGAAGCTCGACCAGCCCGCCGACCTCCGGGTCGCCGCCACGTACCAGCCGGGCGGCGCCGAAGCCGCGGTCGGCGGTGACTGGTACGACGTCATCGCCATCGACGGCGGCCGCACCGCGCTGGTCATCGGCGACGTGATGGGCCGCGGCCTGCGCGCCGCCGCCGTCATGGGCCAGCTCCGCACCGCCGTCCGCGCCTACGCCCGCCTCGACCTCCCGCCGCACAAGGTGATGAGCCTGCTCGACGGTCTCGCGATGGAGATCGACGCCAACCAGATCGCCACCTGCACCTACGCGGTCTGGGATCCGCAGCGCCACACCCTCGGCTACGCGTCGGCCGGCCACCTCCCGATGCTCCTGCGCTGTCCCGACGGCACCGTCCTGCGCAGTGAGGAGCAGAACGGGCCGCCACTGGGCACTGGAGGCGGCGTCCACATCTCGCACACCCTCCGCCTGCTCCCCGGCACCACCGGCGTCCTCTACACGGACGGCCTGGTCGAGCGCCGCGACGAGGACATCGACCAGGGCCTCGACCTCCTCGCCCACACCCTCGCCGGCGCGGTCGGCGCCCCCGACGTGGTCTGCGCCCGCCTGCTCCGCGCGATGTGTGTCACCTCCGAACACGACGACGACGTCGCGGTCCTCGCCTTCCAACTGCCGACGGAGGAGGAGTCGCCCGACCGGAATCCGGCACTTGACTCCGTCTCCCACGAGGTCTAGAGTTCTTCGAGTTGCCTGGCAGGGAGCACCGGACACGCATCTGCGCGGACGGTCCCGGGGTAGCCAATCCTCTGAAACACCACCTCTTCCCTATTCGGGCCGAGGCGTGTCGTCGTTTTGTTCGACGCGTTCCGGCTCAGGGTCTATTCGGTGTGCTCGTTTTCGGGGATTGTGGCCGGATTCGCTTTTCGGAGCGGGGATCGGCTAGAGTTTGGAACGTCGGACGGGGCGTCAAGCCGCAGAAGACACCAGCGAGTTGGATGAACGAAGCGCCGGAAACGGAGCGGAAAACATCTGGTAAGCTGGAAACACGAAAGAACGAAGCGCCCGGAGGGCCGGTGTGAAAGCCGCCTGAAGGAAGTGTCCGTTCCTTGAGAACTCAACAGCGTGCCAAAAGTCAACGCCAGATATGTTGACATCCCCGGCCTCAGATCATCTGGGGTTGGAGATTCCTTTTGAAGTAAAACACTAGCGAGGACGCAGTGCGCGGGGCCGCCCTATTCCGGTGGTTGCCGTGCCGCTCAACGCGAGTGGGAACCCGATTACGGGTAATCATTCACGGAGAGTTTGATCCTGGCTCAGGACGAACGCTGGCGGCGTGCTTAACACATGCAAGTCGAACGGTGAAGCCCTTCGGGGTGGATCAGTGGCGAACGGGTGAGTAACACGTGGGCAATCTGCCCTGCACTCTGGGACAAGCCCTGGAAACGGGGTCTAATACCGGATACGACCTTCCTCCGCATGGGGGTTGGTGGAAAGCTCCGGCGGTGCAGGATGAGCCCGCGGCCTATCAGCTTGTTGGTGGGGTAATGGCCTACCAAGGCGACGACGGGTAGCCGGCCTGAGAGGGCGACCGGCCACACTGGGACTGAGACACGGCCCAGACTCCTACGGGAGGCAGCAGTGGGGAA